>JAJZLA010000100.1:5756-6379 GCA_021803845.1 bacterium
AGGGGGAGCTTTAATATAATGCCCGAACCCTGTCCCGGCTCGGAATTAATTTCGATGATTCCGTTAAGCTTCTGAATATTCGTTTTTACGACGTCCATTCCTACGCCTCTGCCCGAAATTTCCGTAGCCTTGTCTTTGGTGCTGAATCCGGGGGCAAAAATAAGATTTAGTGCATCTTTATCGGAAAGGCTCGCCGCCGATTTTTCGTCCATCACGCCTTTTTCCACGGCTTTTCTTTTAATTACGGCAGGATCCATACCCTTGCCGTCGTCTATAACGGATATTATAATATAATTTCCTTCATGCTCCGCGCTCAGCTTTATCGTGCCTTTTTCCGGTTTTCCGGCGGCTTTTCTTGCTTCTTTATCCTCTATGCCGTGGTCCACGCTGTTTCTGATTAAATGAACTAACGGGTCGCCTATTTCTTCTATGACGGATTTATCTAATTCGGTTTCTTCGCCCGATATAAGCAGTTCCATGTCTTTGCCCAATTCGCGCGAAAGGTCCCTGACCATTCTCGGAAATTTGCTGAACACCTTTTTAACGGGCTGCATCCTTGTTTTCATAACGGCAAGCTGAAGGTCCGTAGTTACGAGATTAAGTCCCGCCACTACCTGCGCCAA
>JAJZLA010000101.1 GCA_021803845.1 bacterium
TTTTTGATTTAGACGGGACGCTTATAGATTCGTTTGAAGCTATAAACGATGCCTTCGACGCCGTGTTTTCTAAATTCCAAAGCAGACAGATAACGCCCGAAGAATCCAGTTCTTACGTAGGCGTTCCGCTTGAAGGCCTGCTCGGCAAACTTTTCGGAAAAGAGAATGAAGAAGAAGCTATAGCCGTTTTTAGAAAAAAATACACGGAAGTCTGTTTCGATAAAACAACGTTAATAAAAGGCGCAAAAGAACTTCTTTTAAAATTAAAAAGCGAAAATAAAATTCTTAGCGTAGCGACTAATAAAACCGGTTCTATATCACGTGAACTTTTAAAGCATCTGCAGATCATAGATCTTTTTGATTGCGTTTACGGTGTATTCGACGGTTTAGAAGGCAAGCCGTCGCCGGAAATGATAAACAAAATCGTCGATATGACCGCTATTCCAAAAGAGTATACAATATTAATCGGCGATTCCCCGATAGACATAATGGCCGCAAAAAATGCCGGCATTCATATATGCGCCGTTGCTTCGGGGAATCACGAATACGACGAACTAAAAGGATACAATCCAGATTATTTATATAAAGAAATTTCGCAAATTTTACCGTAATACTGGCATCATTTTATGATTAAAATAGGTGAGATAAATTATCTTAACGTATATCCTATCTACTATTATTTAAAAAAATTACTTAACGATGAAAATAGAAGTAATTTTGCGGATTTCATTTCCGGAACGCCGGCTTTTTTGAACCGCAAATTACAATACGGCGGCATAGACATAAGCCCTTCATCTTCATTTTATTATATTTCCAATTACTATAATTCTTATATATTCCCTAACCTTTCGATAAGTTCTAAGAAAAAAGTAAAAAGCATATATCTTTTTTCAAATAAACCCATAGAGAATTTCGATAAGAACGAAACGGTGTATGTTACCCCCGAAACTCTTACCTCCATAAATTTATTGAAGGTTTTATTGGCAGAATTTTATAAGATGGATTTAAACGAAATGAAATTTTTAAGTTTGAAACAAAACGAAAATTTAGAGCTTGAGATAGATTCGGATTATTATCGAAAAATCGCTGAAGGAAGCAATTTCCTGCATATAGGCAATAATGCTTTAAAATTAGTAAAAAATATTCCTGACGGCTATTATACATACGACTTAGCGGATTTATGGTATAGGCATACCTCGTTTCCGTTTGTTTTTGCTCTTTTTATAATAAGCAAAGAATCTTACGACGGCAATAAAAATGAATTTTCCGTTTTATACGATTATTTGATTAAATCAAAAAGAAAGGCACTATCCGGTTTTGAAGAGGCAGCTGAATCGGTAATAAAATCCGGCGATTATAATTTCATATCTTTTGAAGAGCTAATGGAATACTGGACGGACTGCCTGAGTTTTAATTTAGGACCCGATGAAATAAGGGGTTTTAATATTTATACCGAATTACTATACAAATACAAGCTTATAAAATCTATTCCTGAGTTAAATTTTGTTTAACCGTTTTAACCGGTATAATGAAAGAAAATTCAAATCCGTTTCCCATACTGCTTTTAATGACTGCGCTGCCTCTTAAGAATTTCAGCGTATGTTTGACGATAGCCAGGCCGAGACCTGAACCTTTTGCCGAATTTTTATGCGAGCCGTCTATCCTGAAAAATCTTTCGCCCAGTCTTAAAAGATTAGTATAATTTACGCCGACACCGTTGTCGCTTATAGAAAAGAAAAGAAATTGAGAGTCGGCTTCGTTAAGGGAATAAAAATTCCATAAAACCGATGTTTCTTCCGATTCTGAAAGAAAATTCATTGCGGCGGATCTGTCGCCAGTGTATCCTTCTATTGACGTTGTACCGTTTTTATTGCCGTATTTTACGGCGTTCTGAATAAGGTTGTTTATTATAAGGCTAATTTTACCCGGGTCGGAAATAAATATATCGTTTTTTGCTTTATTTATAACGGATAAATTTTTTTCTTTTATTTCATGTTCAAATAAAATTAAAGAATTTTCTATATTGGCTTTAATATCTATATTTTCTAATTTAACCGGAAACCTTTCCGTTTCGATATTGGAAAGCGTAATCAGGTCGTCAATCAAAAACTGAAGCCGTTTTGCGTGCTGTTCTATTATATTCACGAATTTCATCCTGACGGAAGGGTTGTCTATAGCTCCGTTTTTTAAAGTTTCGGCGAAACCTGTTATAGCCGTTACGGGCGTTTGTAATTCATGAGAAACGTTCTGAATAAAAGACGATCTAATATCTTCTATTTTCTGTATGTCGGTTATATCTTTTACTATTACCGCATATTTATCCTTATTATTTATCTTAAAGATTACGCAATCGGCAGTTTTTTTTTCGGCTCTGTCGTAATAAGAAATTTTTTTTTCGGCGATTTTAAAAAAACTATTTTTAACCGCTTCGTCTATTAATGAATTAAGTTCTATATTTCGAGTTAAAAAATCGAATTGATTATTAATATTTTTACCGTCTGTTTTTACCGATCTTATGTTCCTACCGAAAGATTCGTTTACGAATAAGATTTCTTTTTCTTTGTTTATAACGGCAACCCCTTCTGAAATATTGCTTAATATGGTTTTATAAATTTCAATTTCGCGCGTATATTCCCTTAATTTATTTTTAGCAAATAAAGACTGTATATTTTTAAATAAAAAAATATATAAAAAAAATAAAAATAATGATAATATTAAAATATAAAATATAGATATTATATTGTAATGCATAGTAAGATTTTATAATAAATTTTTAATAATTTCTATTAAAAATAATGAAATATAAAATAAAAATTACTTGGCTATCGATTTTTTTTGCATTTTTTTTGACTTCGGTTTTTGCTTGTGTTTCAAGCGGATTTCAGGTTGATTCTATAGCCGCCTCGGTTGACAATACTCCTATAACGCTTAATGATTTATACTTTTTATATAATTTTAATATGGTAAATAATTTAAAATATGTTAAAATTAACGAAACGTTACCTGAAGCGGAATTAAAGCGTTTGTCCAATATATATATAAACAGGATTATTATTCTTAAGCAGCAGGAAAAAGCCGGAGGCGTAACTATAAACAGTCGTACTTTAAAAATTATAGCTCAAAATTTTAAAAAAAAGTTTGCGTCTCTTCATAAGCATATAAGTTTTTCGGTATTTTTAAGCAAGTTTGGTTTTGATAAAAACGATTTTTATAATTTTTTAAAAAAACTAGTTATAGAAAAAAAATTTATAAAATACAGGCTGCAATTCTTTTTATTTACTATTGAAAACGGAAGAGGAGCTTCAAAAAGACAAAAGCAAAAATATGCGGCTGAATTGACGGAGAAACTTAAAAATATGATTATAAATCTTAGAACGCACGCAAAAATTAAAATTAACGATAATTTTACAGGTTCATAATAAAAATAATAAAAACTTTATGTTCGATTTAAAAATAACGTCGGGTTTTTCATCTGCGCATGCCTTAAGAGGCTATCAGGGAAAATGCGAAAACGTTCACGGGCACAACTGGAAGGTTGAAGCCGTCGTTTCTGCATCTAAGTTAAACGAAATAGGAATAGCGATAGATTTTAAACTGCTGAAGAATTATCTTAACGAAGTATTGGAAATGCTTGACCATAAGTTTATTAACGAGACCGATTTTTTTTTAAGCGTAAACCCTTCTGCTGAAAATTTAGCTATGTTTATATATAACGAATTTAAAAAAAAAATTAAATCCATGAAACATAACGGCATAGCCGTAAAAAGCATAAACGTGTATGAAACGGATACATCTATGGCGTCTTATTACAAAATTGATTGACTTAAAATTTTTAATAATGTATTAAATATATAATATATCAATTTAATTTTAAAAAAATATAATGTCGTGAATAAAAAAATAGCATATTATTTTGCCGTAACATTTTTTATAATATCGGCGTTTGCCGTTTTTTTTATATATAAAAGCATTACTGCAAAAGAAAATAAAATAAGCTTCTCAATAAACAAAAGAATCGCCGTGCTAAAAAGTATTCAAATCAAGATAGACGAAAGCATAAAAGGAATACAAAAAACGGACATTCCTATTTTACGCTATGGATACTCTTTCAATAAAAACGAAAAATATTTCATTTCGGAAATTATAAGCGCCGGAAGAAAATATCGAATAAAATTGGACGCGGTTAAATTTATAAGGTTAAATAAAAAAAATAACGCCGCAGATTTTTATTTTAGAGTGGCCGGTTTGGGACATCCCGACAATATATATTCATTTGTTAAAGATTTAGAGTATAATTATAAAATAAATTTTAAAAAATTCTATATCGGTAAAAATATTAATAAAAACAATTCGGTAAATTTTTCTTCAATCTTGGCTACATATGTTATAAGCAAACAAGAGACGTTAAAAAGCATTTTAAAATCGAAGCGCGAGATAGAAATGCCGAAAGATTTCGGAACTATAAATCCGTTTTTATACATCGTTAAGAAAAAGAAAAAAACCGTCGCAAAGCCAAAAGTAATGTCTGCAAATTATAAAAAAATAAAGAAAAAATCAAGTATATCCGAAAGAATATATAAGAAATTAGCAAAAAAAACCACCTTCGTTAAAGAGTCGAGCATTCAAGAATCAAATTTTTACAATAAAAAAGGAGTCCTGTCGTTTTCGCAAAACGACTTTAACACCGCATTGATTATGTTTAAAAAAGCAGTAGGATTTAATCCCGACAATTACAGGGCATTATCTAATGCCGCCTTGGATGAATACGAAATTAAAAATTATAAAGAATCTATTCATTATGCCAAAAAAGCGCTTCAGTACAAAAAATTATGGCAGATAAATTTTATCTTGGGACTGTCATATATGCGTTTAAAAATGTTTTCCAATGCTGAATACAGCTTTAGAAAAGCATTAGAGTTGAATCCTTCAGACATAAAAATTAAATATTATTTAAATATTTCAAAAAAAATACGATAATAAATATGAAACATTATTTTTTTATTAAGGGGAATCCGATTATGAATTTTAATGCAAAAAAAATAACTTTTTACGCCGTTATTTTCTCTTTACTGCTTTTTTGCTTAATTTCTATGTTTTCCGTTAACGGTTATGCATTTACTACTATAACCATTCTTCCCGGAAAGCTTAATAATTTCAGGATAAACGTGCCGCACAGCGTCCAGGCCGGCAGCAAATTTGATGTCAGATTGGTTGCTTTAGACGATTACGGCAACGTAATTACAGATTTTGCCAAGAAATACGAGGGATTGAACATTACCGTCAATATCGGAGGCCAAAACAATCAAGAACAGTTAAATATTCCAGCTTCAGAGTTTAAGAAAGGCATAGTAAACTTTGACGTTTCTTATAAAAAAGCCGGCAGGATAGAAGTTTCAAGCTCATTTGAAGGTGTAGAAGACGAGAGTACGCCTATTCATATTTATGCAGGACCGTTCCATAATTTAAAAATATCGGTTCCAAAAAACGTTATAGCCGGCATTCCGTTTAAAGTCAAAATATATGCGGCCGACCAATACGGAAACCCCGTAAAATTAATGCCAAAATCAAATGGCAATATAAAGGTTTATTTAACAGGAGATAACTTTAGCGTAAGACCCAAAATAATACCTGCCAATTATATCAGTGACGGTTCCGGTAAATTTAATTTTATTTCGGACAGGGCGGGGATAGGACAGTTAAACTTTGCCATTAATTACGGCGGCAGGACCCATATTTTTATAAGTAAAAATATAAACATAAGACCTTCTTATTTTAAAAAGTTTCTTATTTCTACAAACATTGCTCAAATTCCGGCAGGAAGACCTTTTATAATTAAAATAGTGGCGGTCGATAAATTCGGCAACGTAATAACAAATGCCGACCGCATAAGCGGTAAAGTTAAATTGTCCTTAGTCTCTTCCGGCGGAATAGAAAGGAGCAGCGTATTCAACTTTAAAGCTTTTAATAAAGGTATCGCTTTAGTAAAAACCGTATTTAACAAGGTCGGAACATTCTCTATTTATGCTAAACCGGAAGGTATAAATTTTAAACAGCTTAAGTCGGGAGTGCCGAAGGTAAACCGCAGAATACGGGCAAAAAGCCTGTTGCTGTACAAATAAAAGAAAAAACTATTTAAAAAAAAGTGAAAAAATAATACAATAAAAGAATGTCCAATAATATTTTAATTAAGGCGGCATAGCCAAGCGGTAAGGCAGAGGTCTGCAAAACCTTTATACCTCGGTTCAATTCCGAGTGCCGCCTCCATGACAGCATAAAACGATAACCTATCGATAAAAATATGTATCAAATAATCGGTAAGAAAAATCTCGGCGAAGGGATAAATTTATACAATATATCGGCTCCGGATATTGCGTTAAA
>JAJZLA010000102.1 GCA_021803845.1 bacterium
GCCAAAAAATCTAATATTAAAGAAAATAAAGGTTATGCGACGTCGCTGATATATGCGGACAGTATTGCGCGCGTTCCGAATTCTACTATACCTACTACAATTATTAGAAATCAAAGTTTTTTTCAAGGTCTTGTCGTAAACAAAAACGGAACTATTTACGCGGCAGGTGGCGTTTCCGGAAATATTTTAGCGGTTAAATACATTAACGGCAGGCTTAAAGCTGTGAGAAGCTACCGACTTAAATGGCAGCAATTTCCAAAAAACCAGTACCCCTATGAGTATCAGGGGCACGAAAATATCAAACCTTATCTTTTTTATCCGGATTACGTTATTTTATCTGATAACCAAAAATATATTTATGCAACGGGTTTGCTTTCAAACTCTATCGCAAAAATAAACTTAAAAACGGGCGTCATAAAATACGCAAACGCGGGACCGTATCCTTTTGCCGTAAGTCAGACTGATAACGGAAAAAGGTTAATCGTAAGCGACTTGGGCGGCGACGAAGTAAGGTTATTCACCCCGTCACTTAAATATTTAGGGAAAATATCCTTCGATAATAATCCGATGCCGTCATCGGGAATGCATCCGACGGCTATAGCTTCGGTTTCAGCCACTCCTATATCGTTAATCGCCGCATCTAACAACGACAGGATATTTGTAGTAGATATCAAAAGTCTTAAAGTCGTCAAAATTATTCACATAAGCCCTTATAAACATGCTCCATACGGAAGTTACCCCGACGGAATAACCATAAGCGGCAAATATTTTTTTGTAGCCAATGCAGGCAATAACGACGTAGAAGCATTTAATTTGTCGGATTATAAACCCATAGGTCTAATTCCGACAGCATGGTATCCGACGTCGCTTACTTCTTCCGGCAAATCAATTTTTATTACCGACGCTAAAGGTTTGGGCGCGGGACCTAACTTGGAATATCAATGGATAGGCAGTTTTATGCACGGAGCCGTTCAAAAAGTGGGCATAAAGTATTTTTTTAAAAATAAAAGCTATTTAACGCATTTAGCGTTAAAAGACGACGGATTTACGCTTAAACAAAGGGCGGCAAGAAAAGCAAAAGAAGAAGCGGAAATAAAATTCCTAAGAAAACATATCAAACATATAGTATTTATTCTGCGCGAAAACAAAACCTTCGACGAAGATTTGGGAGATTACGCCAGAGCAGGTAAATGGGCTGATCCGCATCTCGATTTGTATAATAAAAAAGAGCTTCCCAATCTATACAAACTTGCTAATAAATATGCGCTGTTCGTAAATTTTTACGCAGACGGCGAGGTAACCGCTCAAGGTCATGAATGGACGACTGGAGCATCCGATTCTGATTACGTTCAGAGGGTATGGCCGGAAAATTATTCCGGCAGGGGACTAAGATATCCTCAAAGCAGAACTTTATTAAAGCCTGCGATACCGGACAAAGACGATACTTTTTTAAATCCGGCATATATAGGAAATAGGCTTATGAAAAAATTACATGTTCATTTGACTAATATCTGGATTTCATATCCGTATAAATTGTATCTGTTCAACGATATGTTGTCTCATCATATAAGTTTTGCCGATTTTGGCGAATTTGTAGCGCATACCCGCATTAATGGAGTAAACAGGCAGATGGAAGCTCACGTCGTATCCGAATATCCGGGTTGGAACAGGGATATATTGGACACGACGAGGGCTAAAATTTTTATAAAATGGGCTAAAAAAAGACTAAAAGAAAATAAGTTTCCCGATTTTACTTATATCTGGCTGCCGGACGATCATACGGCAGGATTAGCCCCCTGCTATTATACGCCTCAGTATTATGTGGCTAATAATGATGAAGCGACAGGTAAAATAATATCTTTTCTATCGCGCTCTAAAATATGGAAAAATACTCTCGTATTTTTAACGGAAGACGATGCGCAATCCGGAGCAGACCATATTTCAGCGCACAGAACTTTTGCGCTCATGATGGGACCGTATGTTAAAAAAGGCGCATTGATAAAGCAGAGATATTCCCAGGTTTCGATAGTAAAAACCATAGAGGCGATATTTGACCTTCCGCCTATGAGCCAGTGGGACGCCAATGCTAAGGCTATAATAAACGGTTTTACTAGCAAACAGGATAACGGCAGGCCATATAAATTTTTAAAAATTACGGTAAAAAAGAGATTGAACCCTGGCATTTGTTCCCAGGTGCAAAAACTCAGGTTAAAATTAGGCGCAAAACTTCCTAAAAAATATGTTCCTGTAAATTTTAGCGGAAATAATCCAGTTGTTAAAATAAGCCGCAAAAACCTATATACACCGACTACTCTTTTAAAAGTCGACGGTTATCAGCAGTTTAAGCAGGAATGGATAGGAGTAAAAGGGGTTAAATCGTTTCATAAAGTCGTAGCCTATATAAAAACGCTTGCAGAAAAAGAAAAAGCTCCGGTAGCGCATTTTATCGGATTAGGTAAATAAAATAAATAAAACAATAATGTAACGATTATGTAACAAATTTTAACATAATTTAATACAAATGTAATAATCCCGTAACATTCATTTAGTAAAATATAAATATAAGTTTACTTCCTCCTCTCTAAAGTAAGTAAACTTTATCTCCAGAAAATATTAATTATTTTCTGGAGAATCTTAAATTAAAATAATAATTAAAATTAAATTAATATTGAATGGAGAATAAAATTTATGAATAAAAATTTTAAGTTAATTATTTCAATTTTTTTATTTTTAGTATTTTCATATATTATTTTTCC
Source organism: bacterium (assembly GCA_021803845.1). The sequence continues at coordinate 2,757 of JAJZLA010000102.1, forward strand.
CTTTGTCACGGCGGTTTATGCTGCATCAAGCATAAAATGGGAGAAAAATTACGATAAAGCGGTAAATTTTTTAAAAATTAAGAAATATAATTCTGCATTAGAATATGCTAAAAAAGCTTTAAAAGAAAATAAAAATGCATATACGTATGAACTTGAGGCTAATATACTTCAGTTTAAAAAACAATATAACCTTAGTACGGTTAATTATAAAAAATCGATTATTTCCGTGTTAAAGTCAAAAAACTTTAAGAATCCGAATAAATTTTTATCGTCATTGAAAAACGGGATTGCTCTTAATTATTTATTAACCGGTAACAAAGCTTTAAAAACAAAAAGAATTAACTATTCAATAAATCAATACAAAAAAGGATTAAGTTATGCGACAAACAAAAAAATAGTTGATTTTTTGACTTTAAATCTTGCGATGAGTTATGAAAACAGCAACCCTGCGCACTTAAAAAGAGCAATATATTATGCAAATAAAATAATACAAAAGAATCCAAAAAATTATTATGCATTTTTTTTAAAAGGAAGAGCCGAATACGGTTTGAAAGAATTCAACAGTTCTTTGAAAGACCTTATGCACGCGAAAAAATTAAATCCGGGAAATAAAATGATAATTGAAGCTATCAGCGTCGATAAAAAAGCAATTATTTATAAAAAAGACCAAGAAATCAGAAACATTAAAAAAAGCACAAGAAATCTTTTTAAATAATTTTTTTTAAATATAATCTAAATACAAAAATTATGGAAAACATCGTTAGCCAATTTCCCGATAAAAATACAAGATTAAAATATTCGTTTTTTATAGCAATAATTCTTGAAGTAATTTTTTTGCTGTTAATAGCGGAAGTTTCAATTATGATTAAGAATTATATGAAACCCGTTAAGCGGGTAAAGCCGCTGCTTATTTCCGTAATCAGCGCGCCGAAAAAAAAGAAAGCGGTCGTTCATCACAAAAAAAGGGTCGTTCCTGTCAAGAAGATAAAGAAAGTCGTATATAAAAAACCGATAATTAAAAAAGTTGAAAGAGTCGTAAGGACGGTAAAACAGATAAAGGTAAATCAAATTCCGGTAACATCGCCTATGGCGGCGGTTAATCCTGTTATACAACAGCCGGCAGTTTATCATGTTCAAACGAAAATACCTGCAAGCATATTAGATAAATACTTTGCGGAAATAAAATCAAAAATAGTAAATAATTTAATCTATCCCACGTATGCGAGAAAAGAAGGTATGGAAGGATACGTAAATGTATTGTTCAAAATTTTAAAAAACGGAAACTTGGTTTTTGAGAAGATCGAAAAAGGGTCGCAATACGGTACTTTAAATACTTCGGCAGTTAAAACCATAAAAATATCCTCGCCGTTTCCTTCTTTTCCAAAAGGCATAAAAAGAAATTCGCTGACTTTTTTAATAAAAATACATTTTAAATTAAAACGGCGGTAACAGGTAACAGGCGTAAAGCAAGGCAAGATTTTTTTACAACGACAATTTTAAATATTTTCAAATAACTTATAAATTAAAGGAGGGTTTAAATAATGAACATAATTCACACCATCGGAATACTTTTTGACGGCGGTCCGCTTATGTATGTTATGCTGGTTTTGCTTTTAGTCGCTATTACGGTAATTGTAGAAAGATTTTATTTTTTGCACAGCGTACTTAAAACAGGTTCGTCTTTTAGCGAAGAAATCAAAAGTATTTTAAAAACGGATAACGGACTTAAAAAAGCAAAAGAATACTGCGATGAACATCCCGGAATATATTCTTCCCTTCTTTCAGTAGGTTTAAATAACCTGTGCCTCTCAAAAGACGAAAGGGACGAAGTCCTTACTGAAGAAGCAATGAGGCATACAAAAGAGATGGAAAGATATATGTGGGTTTTGGACACGTTAATAACTATGGCGCCACTCTTAGGACTTCTTGGAACAATAATTGGGATTATGATTTCGTTTAACGTGATAAGCAAGACAGGCGTGTCTCATCCTACCGCAATTACCGGAGGAGTTGCATTAGCCCTTTTAAATACGGCTGCAGGTTTAGTTATAGCAATACTTTGTTTAGGATTTTTTAATTATTTTCAGAGCAAAATTATTTCAATAAAAAAACAGATGGAATACGTCGTATTGCAATTCGAAAATTTTATAAGCAAAAACGACTTAAAGGACAATAACAGTTTTGGTTCTAATCAAAAAAGAATTCAGTTTGAAAATAAAAACGTTAAAATAGCGGCTAATGAATCCGCATTAAGTTAGGCAAATAAAAATTTATAATCCTAATAGCTTATTATAATTAACGTTAGGGAGGAATGCGATAAGCGCAAAATATGAAACTAATAAACGAACAGGAAACTAAAAAAGCCAGAATAGAGTTGATACCTATGATAGATACTATGTTTTTTCTTTTAATATTTTTTATATTCGTGACTCTTTCCATGGTTCATCAGAAAGGATTAAACGTTAATCTTCCTAAGTCTTCGCAGGGTTCGACGGTTAAATTGCATAATTATACTATTACTTTAAAGAAAAACGGCGGCGTTTACCTTAACAAAGAAAGAACGACGTTAGGAGGCCTACCGGCTTTATTGAAGCAAAGAGTCGCTAATAAAAAAGATTTAATTATTATAAACGGCGATAAAAAAATTTATTTAAAAAGGGTGGTGAAAACAATCGATATTATAAAAAAAGATGGTTTTTTAAGAGTTTCTATAGCCGTAAATCCCGTGAAGTAATTAATGTTATTTTAATTTAAAATGTTATTTATATAAAATTTTGTCTTTATCTCCAGTCCCCCTATCGGAAATAAGGATGTTTGTGCGGAAAGACGAAACTTTTCCGCACAAATCTTTTTTAGATATGGGGAGAGCCGTAAAATATATAAATGTAAAAATAACTATTTTAAGGAGGCTAATTAATGAACAGGAGAGATTTTGTAAAAATTACCGGATTAAGTCTTTTGTCGGGGTTATTTTTGAACGGCTATGACCTTAAAAAAGCCAATGCCGAAAATTCTTCAAACGGCGCGTTAAACAAATATAAAAAACCAGAGCACGTAGTATTAATAATGCAGGAAAACAGAAGTTTCGACCACTACTTTGGTATGATGAACGACACCGTAAACGGACAGCCTGCAAGAGTAAGGGAACTTGGAATAACCGACGGAATGGGCGGAAGCGTTAAGCCGTATGACTTGGGTTTTAGTTACGTAACGCCGAATCATGTCGACCCGAATCATTCTTGGGAAGCGCTCCATACCGTATATAACGACGGTAAAATGGACGGGTATTTTTTAAACGGGATTAACCAGCCGGTTAACGACTATAGGGTTATTATGGGTTACTACGACACGAAAAAAGCTCTTTCGCCTTATTATTACTATGCTACGAATTATACGCTTTGCCAGAACTATTTTCATTCTATTATGGCTCCTACCCAGCCTAACAGGCTTTATCAGATAGCAGGGCAGTCGAACGGGCACATAACCGATGCTCCGCCGAGAAAACCATACGAGTTTCCGACGATTTTTAACAGGCTCGAAAAAGCCAAGATTTCTTGGAAAATATACGTGCAGGGCTGGCCTAATCCGCATAAAACTTCCAAGCCGTAAATAGC
>JAJZLA010000103.1 GCA_021803845.1 bacterium
TATTACCGCATTTTTAATGCCGTATATTCTCGCAACGCCGTCTCCGACGGATAAAACCACGCCTACTTCGCTGATATCGACGCTTTTAGTATAAGACTCTATCTTGCTTTTTATAATATCTGTAATTTCCGAAGGCTTAATTGGCATTAATTAACGCTCCTTGCTTTAAGTATTTATGAAAATTATCTAAACGGGTTTTTATGCTTGAATCGTATAAAACATTATCTATATTAATTATATAACCGCCTAAGATATTTTCGTCTATTTCGGACTTAATAGATACGGTTTTTTTCAGGGCTTTTTCCGTCATCTCGATTAGTTTGCTTTTTTCTTCGGGTTTTAATTCTCTTGCGGAAATAACTTTTACTTTCAATATATTATTGCGGTTATCGCGCAAATTTGAATATTCCGTAAAAATTTTAGGGAGATACCCTATTCTTTCCTGTTCTATTAACAAATGAAGAAAATTTATAAAATGCTCGTTAAAAGAAAGTTCCTTGCTAAGTAATTTTATAACTTCAAATCTTTCCTGCTTATCTATGTATGTTTGCGAAATAAATTCTTTAAGGCATAGCTTTTCGTAACAGAAATTAATAAATTTATTGAAGTCGTTAAAAATTTCATCTACTATCCGAAAATTTGCGGCTACGCTAAACAGAGCCGAACTATAGCGCTTACTTATTTGACTGTTCTGCAAATCCTTCCTCTTGTGCTTTAAGAAAATTTTCGTTTAATTTATTATCGATGTCTGATTCTATCTCTTTTTTTATCTTTTCGTTTGCGGTTTGAAAAGACTTGCTTATCATTTCTTCCAGTAGCTTTTTTCTGTGATTGTCTATTTCGTCTTTTGCATGTTCCAAATAAGCATTGACGATTTTATCGGAGGTCATTTCGGCGTTTTTAATAATCATTTTTTTTTCCGCCGCCGCTTCTTTTATTGCGTCTTCTCTAATTTCCCGCATCTCTTTTCTTGTTTTTTCAAGTTCGGATTTAGCCTCTTGATATATCTCTTTCGCCTTATTTTCATATTCCTTTGCTTTTTCAAGATGAGATTCTATGTCGCGCCGCCTGCCGCCTAAGAAAGTTATACCGTATTTAATATAAATATAAGCTATTCCTATTGCAAGTATAATCGTATCGAATACTCGCCAAAAGATTTCCATATTCATAAATTTATAATTTTTTTTGATATTAAATCCGCGATTTCTTCCGATTTCAACATATAATCTTTTATTAAATCGTTTTTTTCTTTATCGAAGTTTTTAAGGGCCTCGGCTAAATTTTTCGACGCTTTTTTTCTGGCTTCGTCAACCACTCTATGTGCTTCGGCTAAACCTTCTTTTTTGTAAGATTCGCGAATACCGTTTATTTCTATTTTTAATTTATTTTTTTCCTGCTCGGCAGATTCGTATAATTTTTTCGTTAAATCTTCAAAGTTTTCTTTATTGACTTTATGGGAAGATAAAATGCTTTCCCGTTCTTTAAGAATTTTTCTTATAGGTTTAAACAAAAAAAGGTTTAAAAGATAAGTAAAAATTAAAAAGGAGGCGGCTTCGAATAAAAGCCCCTGCCAAGTAATGACTAATTCGGACATATAATATTTATATTTTTTATTTTTTTATGTATCAATTTTTATTTATAAATTCTATAATCCTTTCAAGCTCTTCGCCCGAATAAAATTCTATTTCTATTCTGCCTTTAAGCTCGCTTCCTTTGCTCTTATAATTAATTTTAACTTTAGTCTGAAGTTTTTCAAGCAGTTCTTCTTCATAACTTTTAATCTGATATGATACCGATATATCCTTTTTCGGCTTATTTTCTTTATTTTTTGTTTTAAGCTCTCTGACCTTGCGCTCCGTTTCCCTCACATTTAATTTTTCGCCGGAAATAGTATTTAACAGCATACCGGCTTCGTCGTCGGACAACCCTACAAGATTTCTTGCATGTGAAGGAGTTATTTTCCCGTAGATAAGCTCTTTTTTGACTTCGTCGGGCAGGGAAAGGAGCCTCAGCATATTGGTAATGGTAGCCCTGTCTTTTCCGACTTTTACCGCAAGTTCTTCATGCGTAAGCTTGTATTCTTCTATAAGCCGCATATAACAGTTTGCTTCTTCGATGACGTTTAAATCCTGTCTCTGTATGTTTTCTATTAATGCAATTTCAAGTGCCGCCGCACCGGAAATGTCTTTAATAATTGCCGGAACTTTTTGAAACTTAAGCTCAACGGCTGCTCTGTATCTCCTTTCTCCGGCTATTAAATCGTATTCGCCTTCTTTTTTAGATTTCGCTACTATTAAAGGCTGAATTATGCCGTTTTCTTTAATCGAGTTTTTCAACTCGACAAGTTTATCTTTATCAAAATACTGCCTGGGTTGATATACGCCGGTATTAACTTTATCTATTTCTATTTCAAAAACGGAAAACTTATCGTCTATACCGGGCATGTTCTCTTTTAGGTTGAAATCGGTTAACAACGCCCCGAGCCCCCTGCCCAGCACATTTTTTTTAATATGTTTTGCTTTTTCTTCCATATCATTAGTCCTTTTTTAAGTTTATGCCGCTTTAGATAAAAACTCTTTGGTAAGTTCGAGATAGTAAACCGCACCTTTTGAATTTATGTCGTATAGAATTATGGGCTTTCCGAAACTGGAACTTTCCGGAAGTTTTACGTTTCTCGGTATAACGTTTTCGTAAATTTTCTGTCCGAAATATTTTTTAACTTCGCTTACGATTTGATTTGTGAGGTTGGCCCTTCCGTCGAACATTGTAAACAAAACCCCTTCTACGCATAAAGTTTTGTTTAATCTTTGATTGACTAATTGTATAGTCTGCATAAGCCGAGATATCCCTTCTAAAGAATAGTACTCACACTGCATAGGAATTAAAACGCTGTCCGAAGCGGTCAGGGCATTAATAGTCAAAAGCCCTAAAGAAGGCGGAGTATCGATAAAAATATAATCGTAATCGCCTTTTATTTTATTTATAATATTTTTTTTAAAAAAATACTCTCTTTCCTTAACGTTTACGAGTTCTACCTCTATGCCGGCAAGGTCGGAATTTGCGGGCATTAAATAAAGATTTTTCATCTCCGTATGATAAACCGCATCATCGACTTCGGCCGTGCCTGCAAGACATTCATAAACGGTAGGTTTTCCGTTATCGACGGAAATGTTTAACCCGCTTGTGGCATTCGCCTGAGGGTCTGCATCTATCAACAGCACCTTTTTCTCGTATGCAGATAAGCATGCGGCAATATTAACAGCGGTAGTAGTTTTACCCACTCCGCCTTTCTGATTTGAAATACATACTACTTTTGACATAAAAATTAACCCGCAAACATCATTTATATATATTATTAAAAAATTACGAAATAATTATATCATTAATTAAATTTAATTCCAATTTATTCTCGTTTAATTTTAAAAACATAATTGTTTCACGTGAAACAATTATGTTCCTTCACATTAATGCTATCAGCCTTCCGCAAATAAACCCTGCGGCGGCGGCGGCTCCGCCTATCAAAACCATTTCGGAAGCGCTTTTTAATCTGCCGGTCTTAGTTACTTTTGCTTTGGCAAGTCCGGTAAAGGCAAGAATGACGACGGTAAAAATAATCGAAACGGAAACCGCCGTTAATGAATGTTTAATAAAGAAAAAAGGCAGCAGAGGCGGAATACCGCCTGCTAAAAAAGATAATCCGGTATATGATGCTATTTTTATCGGGTTTTCATAATAATCCTTGCTTATCCCAAGTTCGTCCTGAACCATAAAATCAAGCAGTATTTTTTTATCCGACATAAGTTTTTTAACTATAGGCTCTATTTCTTCTATCGTAAACCCTTTATCCTGGTATATTTCATATATTTCTTCAATTTCATGCTCTGGATTTTCTTTAATTTCCCTGATCTCCCTGTTAATTTCTTTCTGATAAAATTCGTTCTGCGATTTTGTCGCAAGGTAAGCGCCAAAAAACATCGATACGGTACCTGCGACGATTTCCGCTGCGCCGGACATTAAAACTATTTTCAAGTTTATTAATGCTCCGGTAACGCCCGCTATAAATCCGACCGTAGTAACTAACCCGTCGTTAATTCCGAATACGAACTCTCTTATCAATCTGCCTTCAGGCGTATGCCAGTCTTCATTATGAAATCTTTTTAACGGATCCAATTATTGCGCCCCCATATAGCCTTTTAAGCGTTCTTTCCCTGCCCATAAATTTTATAATTTTAAGAATTGACGGGCCGTCCGGCCGTCCTGTTATGCAAAACCTTAACGTTTCATAGCAGTCTTTTAAGGTTTTGCCGCTTTCGGAAACAGATTCTTTAACGGCATTTTTTATTGCATTTTCGTCGAATTTATCGGATTCTATTTTTTGAAGATTATTTAAAAGCGTTTCTTTTAATTTAATATCATATTTAATTTCCGCCGCTTCTATTTTAACATCTTCAAAAAATATCTTAATTTCCGCTAAAATTTCTTTGACGGTCTTAAACTCATTTTTTAAAAAATCTATTATTTCGACGAATACTGTTTCTCCGTAAGATTCTTGTAGTTTTTTAAGCGTTTCTTCCGAATTAAATTTTTCGATTAAAATCTTTATCAATCTTTCGGCTTTTATACTCTGCAGCCATTTTTCGTTTATGTGCCTTAATTTTTCTTCGCTAAAAATTGCGCTGGAACCCCTTACTTTTTTTATGTCAAAAAGCTCCGCCATTTCTAAAATATCTGAAAATATTTCTTTTTCCGATATTTTTTCTTTGCCGTTTTCAAATTTAAGAACGGTAAAAGTATTGCCGGTTACCGCAAGGTAATTTAAAATAGCTTCCGGAAGATAGCCTTCTTTCTTATAATACTCAATATTTGAGGCCGCGTCTCTTTTCGACATAATTTTGCCGTCTTTTCCGTACAAAAGGGAAATATGCGCAAAAACCGGAGGGGTTTTATCTAAAGCGTTAAGAATTAAAATCTGTTTAGGCGTATTGCTTATATGGTCTTCGCCCCTTATTACATGGGTTATTCCTATATCGTGGTCGTCTATTATCGATGCAAAATTATACGTAAACCTGTTATGCTCCGTTTTTAAAATAAAATCGCCTATAAGTTTCGGATTAAACGAAAGCAGTCCGTGAACGGCGTCTTCAAATTCTACGGCTTTAAAATTTCCTCCGGCCTTTAAAACTTTAGCTATATTTAAACGAATTGACGGATATATGCCCCGTTCTTTAAATTGACTGCTTAATTTTTCTTTTTCGGAGATTGAAAGATTAGCGCATCTGCCGTTATAAATATACGGTTTTTTCGATTTAACGGCAATTTCTTTGGATATTAAAATTTCTTTTTCGGTGCAAAAACATTCATATATAAGGTCTTTTTCTTTCAGAACTTCAAGATATTTTTCGTAAACCTCCGTCCTTTCGGACTGCCTGTAAAATCCGCCGTATTTTATTCCAAACCAATTTAAATCCTTAATAATTTCGCTTTCATACTCTTTTTTGCTTCTCGCTCTGTCCGTATCGTCTATTCTTAGGATAAATTCGCCGCCGTATTTTAGGGCAAAAATATAATTAAAAAAGGCTGTTCTCACCCCTCCTATGTGTAAATTCCCCGTAGGACTCGGCGCAAAACGAACCCTAACTCCGTCCGCTTTTAAATTTTCTTTCATTTTTATTAATTTTATTGATTGATGGTTATTTAATAGTTCAATTTAATTGCGTATAGAATAACATATATGAAAGCGGTTATTCAACAAAATCGTTTAAAGGGGAAAAGAAAACAACGGGAATTTATTTATTTGCCCAATCACAATCGGATTTGTAGGGAAACCACCCCGTCAGGCTCAAAGCCTTTTGGCCGCAGGGGTGGTTTTAGCAGTTTCTAATTACAGTTTAACCCTTTTATCTCCTTCATAAACATAAACTCCGTTATCTGATTCGTCCTTCGTATGGTCGTGCGAACCGTCGCAAAACGGAAAATTCTTTGATAAACCGCATGCGCATACATAAATAGGAAATTTTGCGTCCTTTTCTTCGATTGCAATCGGCAGTTTCTTTTCGTGCTTGACTAATCTGGGCATAATAAATACCTCCTTAATTAAGTTAAGTTAATTTTAATGTTTATAAAATTTTATCCTTAATAATAATATAATGTTTCTACGTATATATTGTCAATCAGGGATTTTAAAAATACTTGGTACTTTTTATATACTTAAATGTGGGATGATTTTTCTATCTGTTTGATATTCTTTTTATTTTTAATCGTCCAATCGTGCAGTATTTCAATAGCATCGGTAAGTTCATTGCCGGCTTCGGTAAGACTGTATTCCACCATTATAGGTTTAATAGAAATGATTTTTC
>JAJZLA010000104.1 GCA_021803845.1 bacterium
TCGTTTATAACTTTAGTATCATATTTTTTGGAGCCTGCCGTAAAACTCCATAAACCGCTGGGATAAACCGGTATAGAAGCCAGATAAAGCGATGATTTTTCATAAATTTCCCTTATAATTTTTCCTACGTCTTTAATTAAATTTTTATTAAAAAATGGAGATTCCGTCTGCGCCGCAAATATTCCGTCGGTTTTCAGAGAACCGGAAGCAGCTTCGTAAAAATCGCGCCTAAACAACCCTTCAGCCGGACCGACGGGGTCGGTAGAATCTATAAGTATAACATCGTACTTTTCGTCTTCCCTGCCGCCGGAATTAACTCTTTTTACAAATGCTATTCCGTCTTCCGCCAGTATTCTTACCCTTTTGTCGTCAAGTTTGCAGGCGATTTCAGGAAAAAATTTTTTGGAAACGTCGATTACTTTTTTATCTATTTCAACAAGGTCTATGTGTTTAACGAAAGGATTTTTGAGGCATTCCCTGACTACGCCGCCGTCGCCGCCGCCGATTATAAGAATTCTTTCAGGTTTTTTATGCGAAAATAAAGGGACAAGACCAAGCATTTCATGGTAAACAAACTCGTTTTTATCCGAAAACATAACCGCTTTATCTAAAACAAGCACCCTGCCGAATTCCAAAGTATCGTAAACCGCTATCTCCTGATAATCCGAAAATTCGTGAAACAATATAGATTCAACCCTAATTTTTATTCCGAAATTGCCGGTCTGATTCTCAAAAAACCAAGTTTCCATTAATTTTTCCCATTTGTTTTAATGTTTCAAGTTTTATTATTTTAATATTTTTTTAAAATTCTAAAATTAATCGGATTAATTTAATAAAAAGCTTTAAAACATAAATCATAAAGTATCATAAAGCATAAAACTGCAAAGTTGCAAAGCTTTTATATTTTATTAAGCTAAATTTAAATTAATCAAGCTAATATAATCCAGATAATATAATGCACTTAATATAATCCAACTTATAAAAATTAACCACGATTAACAATTTACGTAGATTAACCCGGAGGCCAGCCGAATCCTCTGCCTGCCAAAAAATGAACATGCAAATGGTTGACGGTCTGACCGCCGTCTTCTTTGGTATTAATAACCGTCCTGAAACCTTTATCCTCAACGTTGAATTTCTTGGCAAGCGAGGTTAATATTCCAAAAAGTTCTCTGCCGAATCGGCCTTCCATGTCGCCGTTATCGGCGGTAATGCCGCTTTTATCGGCTCCGTCTTTACATTCGACATCTAAAACGCTGTCGTAGTGCGACTTGGAGATTATCAAAAGATGTATAGGGGCTATCGGATTTATATCTTTTATTACTACAAAATCTTCGGTTTCTTCGATTATTTCTGCAGGTATCCGTTTATTCGCTATTTTGCAAAAAATGCAGTTCTCTTTAAATTTCATAATTTTTTATTATAAATAATTTATGAAATTTAAACAATAAAATTTTATGAAAAGAATTTATAATATTTTAAACCCAAATCCAGACCACGGCAAAATATAGTTAAAAATAGCAAATTTTAGTTAAGATAAGATATTGAAATGTTAAAATTGCTTTCAATGCAGTATTAATCAAGGTTTTTAATGGAGCGGGCAACGGGGCGGAGTTCGAACCAGCAACACCAAGCTTTAGATAAAGGGGAGATTTATTTATTTTATAATATTCTAAACCCACACCACGGCAAATACAGACGTGAGCATGAAAAGAAATAAATCAGATACTTTTTTGATACACGTTCAGATTAATCTATCATACTTGGTTTTAGTCCCTATAACATCGTTCTTTAAATCCACGTCGTCCCATTTTAAAGATTAAGAGTTTCGTCGAGCTTCGTTATTTATTATAAAGAAGTAGAATATCTGCAAACCATAAAGCCCTATGTTTAAGCCCTGATGTAAAGATGTTAAGGTATTAAACTTTCAGCAAAATGTCCGATAAATGTCCGATAAATGTCCGATAAATGTCCGATAACGAATTATTTTAGGTTTATCGGCTTATACATTCTTAGCTTCTTAGCGCCGGTCGCTTTCAGGACATTCTTGTCCACAAGTTCCCGCAAATCTCTGTAAAGGGTTTTTCTTGAAACATCCGGCATTATGCCTTCGAGGGAAGATAAATTTGCGCTTTTATTTTCTTTTATGTAAAAGGTTAATTTTATCTGCCTCTGATTTAATCCTAATTTTTTTAAATTATCTTCGGAATAAAAATCCGTTTTCTTATAAAAATATACTGAAAAGCCGCCGAATTCTTCTTTAAATTCCGGTTCGGGAAGTCCTGTTTTTTTACATTCCTCGATTATTTTAACCGTTCCTCTTCCCCACGTTTCTATTAAACCGGCTTTAAAAAATACGTCGGCGATTAATTCGTTTCGCGGTTTTGAGGCATGAGATTTTTTTAAATCGTCGATTTTCATTCCCGAAGGAAGTCCGCCTTCATTCCATAAAACCAGTTTATCCGGATACACCTTTATCTGCGTATGCGCCCCGACATAATCCCTATGCACGACTGCATTTGTCACCGCTTCCCTCAATGCTTCTTCGGGATATTCAAGGGTTTCGTTTCTGTATAGCCCCTTGTAACCTATCACAGAAACGAGATACTTAGATTTTAATAATTCTAAGGTCTTTTCTACCTGCTCAAAAAGATTGCCTAAGATATCATCTGAACTTATAACGTCAGTATCCGATAAAAATTTCCCGACTTTTATATATGCTCCGGTAAAATATTTTTTTGGATTTTTGCCGAACAGTAAAATCCCCGCCCGCTTTAATTTGCCGTCCTCTATTAAATTTAATTTTTCGAGAAGCACATGATTATCCTTTTCCTGCTTTATTAAGGATAACCTTTTAGCCGCACTTCTTTTAAACATTTCAACGGTTTCAGCGTTAATATCGTCGCCGGAACTGTTTGATTCTATATATTCTTCCCAATCTTTTCCTGATTTAGAAAGCATAAATTTAGTAAGTTCTTTTCCTTTTAATTCCTGATTAGTACTGCCGCTTCTTATATAAAATTTTCCATGATACGATACCGGCGCATATGAATAATCAGTTTTTATGGTTATAATCTCTTTATTCTGTTTTCTCGACAGCTTAATATCGGGAACTATTCCCAAAATATCGTTTATTTTATTGGGTAAATCTTCGAGGAGCTTTTTAGAATTTTTAATGCCTACGACATTACCGTCGTTATCTATGCCGACTATAAGCCGCCCGCCTTCGGTATTCGCAAAGGCGCATAGGGACTTTAGGTTTTCATCCCGCCAGCTTTCTTTGAATTCGACTGTTTGCGATTCGGCTTTATTTGGACACATTCTTGTTATCCTTGGTTAATTTAACAAGTATTAATATGTATTTTTATTCTTTAATTAAAATATAAACAAAAAAATATATCTACCACCTTTCGAATACCGCCCCGAATTCTATTATCTTTTCTTTTACTCTTTTTATTATCTCTATTCTTTTTTTATTTGTCACGGCTAAATCTAATTTTTGAATCGTCGTCACTATTAATTTAACGTCTTTATCCTTAAGCTGATTAACGAGTGTTTTAGTATTTTCGGTAGAATCCACGCTGCCGGGTGCAAATTTATTAAATTCTTCTACGGTTTGAGCGTCTAAGTCTTTTCTGTCCACGATGAATAAAACTTTTTTGATATCGGGCATATCTTTCAATACTTGAGAAGCCTTAAAAGACGTAAGAGTCTTTCCGCTTCCGGTGGTATGCCAAATATAACCGTTTTCAGAAGAATTTTCAGCTCTTTCTATGATTTTTTCGACCGCATAATACTGATACGGCCTTAAAATCATTGGCATCATTTTATTTTCGCTTAAAACTATGTATTTTGATATAATTTTAGACAAGTGGCAAGGTTCTAAAAAAATATCGGTAAATTCGGATAAATTTGAGATTTTATTATTGCGTTCATCCGTCCAGAAAAAAGTCTTTTCAAAATTCTGGTCAGGATTATTGGCAAAATATTTAGTATTCACGCCGTTAGATATTACAAAAATCTGGATATGCTCAAATAAGGTATTAGGATATGAATGAATCCTGTAGCGGTTTATCTGATTAAAGGCTTCTTTTAATTCCATACCTCTTTTCTTTAGTTCTATCTGAACAAGGGGAAGCCCGTTTATTAAAAGCGTAACGTCGTATCTGTTGCCGTATGCGCCCTTTATTCTAATCTGGCGGGCAACCTGATAGCAGTTCTGACACCATTTTGCCGTATTCAAAAATCTAATGTAAATTTTGGTTTCGTCGTCTCTTGTGAGCAAAAATCTGTCTCTTAAATTAGACGCCTTTTGAAATCTGTTCCCTTTATTTAAATGGTTTAATATTTTTTGAAATTCCTTGTCGCTTAAAGCGGTATTATTTAATTCTTTGGTATTAAACTTTTCTATCTGTTTTTTGAAATTGGCGATAAAGTCTTCTTCCTTATGAATATTCAGCAATTCATAGCCTAAGGTTTGTAACTGGGTAACGAATTCCAGTTCTAAAATCATTTCGCTCTGTATCATAGCCTATCTCTTTAGTTAATTAGCTAATAAATTATACAAACATTTTTTGCAATAAACCTTTTTTATATCTTTTAAGATTTTCCAGTCTTAATTTAACTAATTCTATTTTTTTATCGATTGTGGATAGAAATGAAGCTATTTTTTGCTGCTCAGGAAGTGAAGGAGAAGAGATTTTTAAATATTGAAATTCTGATATCCAATATCTTTTGTGTTCATTTCCTAATTTAAATTTTATTAAATTCATTTTATAATAAACAAATTTAATATTATGTTTTTTATGTGTTAATATCTTGATAGCACCCGATCTTATTTTAAAAGGAAAATTCACATACTTATTGTCTGTTGTAAAATCATCAAATATTATTGCAGGTAAATTTGTATATATATAATTAGCTTCATTTGTGTATCCTAAAATAAATGATTTATTGGCAGTTAAAACAGGGGTATTACCTTTTTTGTTTAGTTCTTGGCTTATATATTTATTGGGTTGTTCATATTTCAATATATTTCCTAACATTTCTTCTTTCCATTCTTCATTAAACTCCTTAAATCTCAATTCGGGCACTTTTTTCATTGCTCAACCTCATTTGCCTTTGTAATATTTATTATATCCGGGTCAAACGGTGGATTAATTCCTAATTCTTTGCAATATCCGGCTATTTCTTTATTGATTTCTATTTCTTCTAATTCTAATTTTTTAATTTCATTTGAAACAGCTTCTAAATCGATTGATTCTTCTTCCTCAAACGTATCGATATATCTGGATATATTTAAATTATAATCGTTTTCTTTGATTTCGTCTAAACTTACTAATCTTGAAAATTTATCTGTTTCTTTTTTCTCTTTATACGTATCTACTATTTTTTTTATATTATCGTCAGTCAGTCTATTCTGGTTTTTGCCTTTTTCAAATTCTCCGCTTGCATCTATAAATAATATCTTATCGTCTTCTTTTCTGCATTTGCTAAAAACCATTACGCAGACCGGAATAGACGTTCCGTAAAACAGATTGGGCGCAAGCCCAATAACAGCTTCCAGATAGTTTAATTTTTCTATTATGTATTTTCTTATTTTTTCTTCCGCACCGCCTCTAAATAGTACTCCGTGAGGCAGAACTATAGCCATAGCACCGTTATCGGCTAAGTGATGAATCATATGCGTAGCAAAAGCATAATCGGCTTTGTCTTTAGGAGCTAAGCTTCCGTATTTACTAAACCTTTCGTCAGTCTTAAACAGCGGATTGGAGTCCCCCTTCCACTTTGCGCTAAAAGGCGGATTGGCAACGACGGCTTCGGCTTTCAAATCCGGGAAATAGTCGTCTGTTAACGTATCGCCCTGCCTTATATGAAATTTTGTATAATTAATGCCGTGCAAAAGCATGTTCATTCTGGCAAGGTTGTATGTAGTTCTGTTAAGTTCCTGCCCGTATATTTCTGAAACGTCGGCATAATCTTTAACGCGGATTAATAAAGAACCTGAACCGCAGGTAGGGTCGTAAACGGATTTTATTTTATCTTTACCGGCTGTTACAATTTGGGACAGTATTCTGGAAACCTGAGAAGGAGTATAAAACTCTCCGCCTTTTTTGCCGGCGCCTGCGGCAAACTGCCCTATTAAATATTCATAAGCGTCGCCTAAAACATCGCTTTTGGCATCCGTCAAGTTAAAATCTATCCTGTTAAGTCTTGATAGTATCTCGATGACGGTATCGTTCTTCTCTTTTTCGGTTTTACCGAGTTTTGCGGAACTTAAATCGACGTCTTCAAACAACCCTATAAAGTCTTCTTCGCTTTCATGCCCTACGGTATTCTG
>JAJZLA010000105.1 GCA_021803845.1 bacterium
AATGGGCGTGCCGCTTAATAAAGACCATGTAGATTACCAGTCCCTGTTCAGCCTTTTAAATATTTTCGGATTAGCCGGAGGGCTTGTATCGCTGTCGATGTTTTTAATGCACGGCTCGGCATATCTTATTATGAAAACAGAAGGGGAAGTTCAGCAAAGGGCAAGAGTTTTTGCAAAATGGTTTGCAGTCCTGTATATAGTGTTTACCCTGCTGTTTTTACTGATTTCTCCGATATTCGCGCCGAGACTTCTTAGCAACAGCTTTGGCATTATAGGGGATATCGTTCCGGTTATAATGATTATCGGCGGGATAGGCGTTATTTTAACTGCGGGGTCTTCGAACGACGTTAAACCGTTCGCTTATTCTATAGCAGGCATTTTGGGAGCGGTCGCAAGTATGGCTGTCGGGGTATTTCCCGATATCGTACCTTCTTCGATTAATCCTGAATACAGTTTAAACATATATAATTCCGCTTCTAATCATCTAACGCTTTTAGTTATGCTGATAGCGACCCTTATAGGTCTGCCGTTGGTTTTAATATATGCAATTTACGCATATAAAAAGTTCGGATTAAAGGTAAAAATGGACGAAAGCAGTTATTAATTTATTTCTCGATTTTGTTTTGACCTTTATCCAATGCCCTATAATTAAATTAACCCCCCTTAATTTTTTATAGGGCATTTTTTTTGCCGTTTATATATAATAAAATACAAGACAAATTTTATCTTAATTCGAGGTGTTCATATGAATATTTCAAGAGCCAGCGATTATGCTATACGCGGACTGGTATATATGGCAAAAAAGCCTGCGGGAACGGTATGTTTCGTAAAAGATATAGCTAAAAACACGAATTCGCCGGCTTCTTTTATGTCGAAAATATTTCAAACGCTCGCTAAAAGCGGCCTTGTTCATTCTTTTATCGGAACAAAAGGCGGATTTACGTTTAACGCCCGCCCCGAGGATATTACTATAAAAATGGTCGTCGAAATTATAGACGGACCTGTCGTTCTGAACAGATGCGTGGTTAATAAATCTTCCTGCCAGGACGTAGGCAATTGCGACGTGCACTTTATGTGGCTCGATATTCAAAAAATGCTGACGAAAGCCCTAAGCTCTTATTCTATAGCCGATTTTGCAGCCTATAAAAAGGGAATATGTGATAAAAAGATGTCAGATTAATTTTCCTATAAACTGTTATTAATTATTGCAGCATTATTAGGCGGAAAATAAAATCTGACGCCTTTTTCTTTGACGCCGATTTGAATTATGTTTAGATTTTTTTAAAAAGAATATTGTTTTCCATGTGAACGTGAATCATTATATCGTCCGAAATATTCTTCAGCAGTTCGTATGCATGCCTATAAGAAGCACAGGCGTCTTTAGGAACCGAATAGCCGGAGCTTAAAAAAAGCATTTCTTTCAGAATATGCCCTACGTATTCATGGTAATACAGCGCATCTTCAATTTCTTGTTTTATGTTTTCGGTTTTTCCGGCTTTTATATCGGCCAAGAGCCCTTCTTCCTCTTTGTCTAAATGAAGGAACATAGCCTGCGACATTTTAGTAAAAAGCTCTCTTATTTTAAGAAGTTCCGGGTGCCCCTTTCCGTGGACGTTTGAAATTTTTTCGACATAACCTTCAGCCTCAGGAATATGAACCCGTAAAAACGTATGGTGTATATTAACTATATAGTCTATTAAAAAATTAACGTCCCAGTCGTTCGCTTTTTTACTTAACGAATAATTATCGTCGTTTTCCGCCGCCGAAGGACTTCTTAATTCATCGACTATAAGCAGCCGGTCTATGCCGGATTCTTCGCATACATCTTTTAACGTTTTTGAACCGCCGCAGCAAAAATCCACTCCGTATCTTTTAAATACCCCTATTTTTTCCGGATTTTCGGAAGCAATTTCGCCTACGCTCTTTAAAAGCAAAACATCCTCGTTGGTTTCCATTTATATTTCTCCTTGAATTTTTATGAACCCTTATTTATTTTTTGTAATTTTAACGACCCATTTAACCGGCCCGTTTTCTAAATATTCCCATGCAAAAGCGTCTCCGTTTTCCGCCGTAAGCTGATAATGCAAAGGTTTGGGGTCATGGTCGTTTTCTATTATAAGGCTTTTCCCGCTTTCAAGTTCTCCCAAAATTTTAAATATTGTAGAATGTTTATATTTCGGTTCTATAACCGTTACGTCTAAAGTTATCGAATCTTTATTTCTTTCCATTTCCATTTTTTTCTCCTTGAATTTTAAATTTTCCACTATTTATTTTTTAACTTATAATTCTATTATCACTAATTTTAAACGTTTAATATATGATTTTTATCACATTAATAAAATAATTTTATGAAACGGAAAATTAATTATATCCACTTTCCAATTGTTCATTTACTATAAAAATATGGTAAAATATTGCTATGAAAAACAAAACGATATTTTATATTTTACTTGCAGGCATAACATTTTTTGGACTGATATTTTTAATCTACTTTATACATAAAGATAGTTCCGCAATAAACGTTATAAATCTTAAGAAATTGTCTCCTATACGGCAGATAAACAAACAAGCTTCCAGTTTGCGCCTGTCCGAAAAGCCTTTATCTAAGCCGTATTTTAAACTTGCCGTAGCTTCGATGATGTCGCCCGTCGCAAATATCGATGCATATAAGCCTTTTGCGGGATATATAGCCGGAGCGCTTCATATGCCCGTTAAGATTGTTCAGAAGAGGACATATTTGGCGGTTAATAACCTGCTTATAAAAAATAAAATAGATTTAGCTTTTATATGTACCGGAGCATACGTTTACGGAGGATTAAAGAACAAAGTAAAAATAATCGCCGTTCCGGTTATAGACGGAAGAAAAACATATCAGGCCTATATAATTGCCCATAAGCCTTCGAAGATTGAATCGATTAAGGATTTGAAGGGGAAGGTATTCGCCTTTACCGAACCGTTATCGAATACCGGCTATGAATATCCCGTTGGATTTTTTAAAAAAAACGGCATAAATCCTAAAACGTATTTTAAAACGGTAATATTCACTTATAATCATACGGATTCTATTAAAGCTGTCGCGGCTGGTATTGCAGACGGTGCATCTGTAGATTCCATCGTTTATTCTTACACATACGATAAATATAAAAGCGTAAGGCTTCACACAAAAATTATTTTAAAATCGCCCCTGTTTCCTATCCCGCCGATAGTTATGCCCTATAGAGTAAATAAAAGATTGAGGGCTAAGGTTAAAAAAATCCTTTTAAACATGTCGAAAAATCCGAAAGGCAGATTAATTTTAAAACAACTTAATATCGACGACTTTGCCCCGCCGGATATAAGCAGATATAAATAAATATGAGATTTCCTTTATTATCCGCGGCAGTTTCGATTTTAAAAAAATTTTATAACGTTTCTTTAAGGATAAAAGTTATAGGCCTTGTCATATTTGCGACGCTGTTGCTCGGACTGCCCGTTATATATTTTGTGAATATAAATTTTTCCCGGCAAAATAATATGCAGTTAAAATTAATGAGCTTAGCCATTGGTAAACAATTATCGTCCCAGTCGGTAAATTATATTCTCGAGGACAATTTTTACGCTTTGGAAAAATTATTAAAAAGCTCGGTTAAAAGCGACCCCGACTTAGTTTACGCATTTATCGAAAACAAAAAAGGCGAGGTTATCGCTTCGACTTTTGACGGCGGATTCCCCGCAGATTTATTGAAAGTTAACAGCTTTAACCCCAAAAGTTTATCCGCAGTCAAAATTAAAACAAATGAAGGCTTGGTATATGATACCGCCGTTCCAATATTACGGGGGCGGTTAGGCACGGTAAGAGTCGGAATTTCCACTAAAAGGTCGAGCATGCTTCTTTATTCGCTTATAAGGTCTATAATTATAGTTATGATTTTTGCCGCCGTTTTAGCTATTATACTTTCAAGTTCTATCGCATGGTGGGTTATGACGCCTATAGTAAAACTGTCGGAAGCTTTTAATAAAGTCAAAAGCGGCAGTTACGACGTAAAACTCGATATTAAAAGAGACGACGAGATAGGAATGCTCGCGAGAGATTTTAATAAAATGGCGGTAAGTTTAAAAAAAGCAGACGAAGAAAGGATGGAAAACGACAACTTAAGGAAAAATTTTATCAATAACGTAATAAAAGCTCAGGAAGAGGAGAGAAAAAGGATAGCAAAAGACCTGCACGACCAGTTTGCCCAGATGCTCGCATACATAAAAATAAGAATCGGACTTCTTAAAAATCTTAATAACATCGAAGAAGCAAGGGAAAGCGTTGCCCAAATAAGTGAAGAGCTGACTAATGCTTTAGACGTAGTGCGAAATATCGCAAGAAGCCTTATGCCCGGAATACTTGAAGAAATGGGTCTGGTGTGCGCGGTTACCAGCTATATAGACGATATTAATAAAAAGAGCCTTAATTTTAAAGTAGATTTTTATTCGGATTACGATATTAAAAACAAAAGATTCGACCAGAATATAGAAATTAACGTGTACAGAATAATTCAGGAGGCTCTGTCTAATGTTATACTCCACTCGCATTCAAATTATGCTAAAATAAATTTAGGAATTGCGGAAGGAAAAATCATAGGCTCCGTAGAAGATTACGGAACGGGTTTTAACTACGGACTTATCAGCAAGGACAGTCTCGGAATATTCGGGATGACGGAAAGGGCAAAACTTTTAGGAGGAGATTTAAAAATCGAATCTAAAACCGGCGCCGGAACCCTGATAAATTTTTATATTCCCTTATAATTAAAATAAAGCCGCAACGGGAGATAAAATTAATGATAAATATAGTTTTAATCGACGACCACTTTCTTATGGTTTCCGGCTTAAAAATGATAATAGCCGGGCAGGAGGATTTGCGGGTCGTGGGAACCGCAAACGATGCCGTGTCGGCAATGGGAATCGTTAAGGAGAAAAAACCGGACGTTATAGTCTTAGACATTTCCCTTCCCAAAACTAACGGACTTGATTTAATAATAGGGCTTAAAGAAGTTTCTCCCGATTCCAAGATACTTATTTTAACTATGTACGAAGACAGGCAGTATGTTCAAAGGGCGCTCGATAACGGCGCATTGGGTTATCTGCCGAAAAAAGCCGTAGAATATGATTTGATTTACGCGATTAAAACTGTAGCCGAAGGAGAATTATATATTCATCCGTCGTTAGTAAAAGATTTAATAGGCAAAGACAAAGACAAAAATGTCGAAGAATATCGGAAATATAACGGCGCAGGCGAGGGTTCAGCCCCCGCCGGAAGCGAAAACGCCCTTCGAAATTTATGGAATAATTTAAGTCCAAGAGAACAGGAAGTTCTTATATTCGTAGCGGAAGGTTTTTCGAACAAGGAAATAGGAGAAAAGCTTTTTATTAACGATAAAACCGTAGCAACCCACCGCTTGAGGGGAATGGAAAAATTAGGATATATAAATAAATCCGAGCTCGTAGATATTGTTTTCTTTAAGCTTAAACTTATCGATAAATAAGCCCTAATCCTGCAACAGAAATTTTACTTTCTGGATTCCTGCTTTCGCAGGAATGACACCCTTTGAATTAAAAGTTAAACCCTCTTAAAGTCATTCCTGCGAAAGCAGGAATCCAGAATTTACATAAAAAGAAACATTTAAATATTTTCTAACGCATTAGTTATTAAGAAATAAAATTTTTGCCGCGTAATATTTTTTCTTCATTTTATTTCAGATTTTTCCTTACAAAAATCCTACTTTGTATTATTTCATTCAGCCGCCGCCCGTGATAATAATAAAATATATATTTTATTATTATCACGATAATTTTAATATTAGAAGGGGGTAGGTTAATGAAAAAAGAAAACATTTCTGAAGAACAAAACCCAAAATTAGACAAAAAAGAAAACGAAGAAAAAGGCAAACGTTCCAGAAGAAATTTTATTAAGATGCTCGGGTTAGGAGGATTGGCGGCGGCGGTCGGCGGAGCGGCAGGGCTGTCGAAAGCAAGCAAAGCAGTTGCGGCGCCTTTAAAAAAAGAGAACGGTAAAAAAAGCGGACATAATACTCCCGAAAAAGGGACGGACGTCCCTACCGGCGCTTTGAAAAATCACAGATGGATGGGATGGATGAATCCGTCGCAGGACGTAAAAGACGGATGGAACGAATGGATGAGGACGATAGAAAACCCCCACGACCTTCCTATATGGCACGACAATTTTTATACGATTAAAGACTCTAAACCGAAGCACCACTGGGCAATGGTAATGGATTTAAGGAAATGCGTCGGATGCCAGGCATGCGTG
>JAJZLA010000106.1 GCA_021803845.1 bacterium
TGCAGTAATTGCATTTGCTCTTACAGAACGGTACATGAATATATAGGCTCAATTCTTTCATTGGTTTGCGCTCGTATAGTGGTTATTTATCGTTAAACTTACCAAAATATCCTTAAAATTTCTTATTATATATGATATAATATTTAAAAAGTAATTTGTAAATATTAAATTGAATTTATATAGACCCAAAATATTGGCCTTTATAAAACCATTAACATTTAAACTGGAGGTTTAAATTTATGGATAATAATGTTAACGATGATATTTTATCTCAAAAAGCGGTAAAAATAAAGAACGGAGTATATTATACGGGGGCATTCGACCCGGACCTAAGGGTATTCGACATAGTCGTTCCTACCGCTAACGGAACAAGCTATAATTCTTATTTTATTCAAGGAAGCGAAAAATCCGCCCTAATAGATACCGTCAAACTGAATACTAAAGACCAGCTTATAAATAAATTAAACTCGGTTACCGATATTTCTAAAATAGATTATATAATTATTAATCATACCGAACCCGACCATTCCGGCGCGCTTCATATAATTAAAGAAATTGCTAAAGACGCTACGCTTGTTTATTCAAAAAACGCCCACCATTTCGTTAAGCATATTATAAAAAAGGATTATAATAATATTACCGTAGGCGACGGCGATTCTTTAGATTTAGGCGACAAAACACTGCAGTTTATCAGTGCTCCATTTCTTCACTGGCCGGATACTATGTTTACCTATCTAAAAGAAGATAAAATACTTTTTCCTTGCGATTTTTTTGGAGCGCATTATTGCGACCAAAATATTTTTAATGACTTAATAACAAACAAAGAAAAGGCTTTTGAAGATTTTAAGTTTTATTTTACCCATATAATGAGACCGTTCAAAAATTATTCTTTGAGCGCAATAGAGAAAATTAAAAATTTAGATATCGATGTTATTGCGCCGTCGCACGGTCCGGTATTGAGGGAAAATTTAAAAAAATATATAGACTGGTATATCGAAGCAAGTAAATCGACTAATTCGGATTCCGCCCTGAAGAAAATAGTAATAGTTTATGCTTCGGCTTACGGAAATACCGAAGAAATGGCAAAGCACATCGCTAAAGGTGCTGCTATAGACGGACTTACCGAAGTTGCTTTGATAAATTTAGTTGACCGCAACGCGGATTATGTAGTCGATGAAATTGAAAGAGCGGACGCAGTAATAGTAGGCTCGCCTACGCTTAACGCTAAACCCCCAAAACCTATATTCGATATGATATCTTCCTTAGTTATGCTTAACGTTAAAAATAAAAAAGCTGCGGTATTCGGTTGTTACGGATGGAGCGGCGAAGCGGTTCAGATGATACAGGATATTTTGAAAAGCTTGAGATTTGTTATAGCGCAGGAAGGCTTAAAAATTCAAATGACTCCGTTCGAGGAAGACTTGGCTAAATGCGAAAAATTCGGAATGGATTTTGCATACAAAATAACGCAGGATTCATAGTATTTTCATGGCGTTATGTATTATCGATATGCCGGTATTTTTTCTATTTTTTTATTTTTAAAATAATAAATAATATAAAAATGAAAAATTATTGATATATTAATTAAAAAATAATGAATAAAATAATGTAAAATAGGTTATTTATAATGGGTTATCATAAAGAGACCGAAAAATCGTTACCGTTATCCGGCGGCAAAAGCATCGAATCCGCAGAAGCAATAGAAGACAGGAGCAAGTCTCCAATTTGGGAAGATAACGATTTTAACTTTTATACAAAAATAAATGGAGAGGATGTTTTTATAGGGAGAGGAATGAATGTTCCGTTTCCTTTCGAGGATGGCGACTGCTGGTCTCTTTCGGACGGTAAAACTTTTGTTTATAAAAATGGAATTATAAGCAAGGTCGAATCGTTTAATAAAGACGGAAACATGCTTAAATTGAAAGAATGCCTTGAAGACTTGTATTTCAAGTTCGAAGAGGCTTATCTTTATTCCGACCCTCTTGGATTCGTTCATAAATTCAATGACCCTAAAGATATAGAAATAGCCGGTTTTATAGCGGCGGGATTTGCTTTCGGCGGCGTTCCGCAGATTCTTAAAGCATTGGATAAAATAGATGGTATAACAAGACATAAATTTTACGAATTTACTTTCAATTTTAATGCGGAAGTTGGATTAAAATTATTTAAAGGCTTTTATTACCGTTTTATAAAAGAAAAAGATATTGCCGCATTGTTTCTGATTTTAAGCGAAATATTAAAGCAATACGGTTCTATAGAAAATTTTTTCCTTATAGGATATAGTCCGTCCGATATAAATTTAAAAAAAGCTATCGAAAGTTTTTGCGAAAGAGCTTTGCGTATTGCCGATTTTTCCTCAATTTACGGAACAAAAAATCTTCCCGAAAATTCTATGGTTCGTTTTTTCTTCACTTCCCCAAAAGATAACAGCCCGTGTAAAAGGATAAATTTATATTTAAGGTGGATGGTCAGAAATTCGGACAATCTTGATTTAGGTATCTGGAATAACGGCATTCAGCCTTATCAGCTTATTATGCCGGTAGATACGCATATAGGCAGGATAAGCAAGTATATAGGTTTAACCAAACGGAAAAATCCTTCTTTTAAAATGGCTGAAGAAATAACGGGGAATCTTAAAAAATTGGATTATTCAGACCCCATAAAATACGATTTCGCTATCACAAGACTTGGAATACTGGATATATGTAAAAAAGGCGGTAGTAGGTCGGATTGCGATAAATGCGGTATTTACGCAATTTGTAATTTTGAAGTCTGATTTTTTATTTATATAATATATATATGCTTATTAACCTAATTAAATTCTTAAATTAAAAAAGGATTATCATTGATGAAAAATAATAAATTAAAAATTGTTTTGTTTTTTATGTTTATAACGGTATTTTTTACGGCATTTTTAAATATGGTAAATACGCACCCTGCTTTTTCTTATAAAACTTTAAATAATAAGTCCGTTGCCGTTAAAAAAATTAATGGGAAAAACATTGAAAAATTATACAAAAAATACGGAGCATATATAATAAAAAAAGACGTCGTATTAAAACTTAATAAAAATTACAAATTGCGCGAGTATGTTACGGAGTCTTTAAAAATACTTTCCCAAAGGGGTATAAACAAGTATTCGGAAGTCGTTATACCTTTTTCGACGAAATATCAAAAAATTAAATTTTTATACGCCTATACTTTGCTTAAAGGAATGTTTAAAATTCCTATAGGAAAACATGCGGTTAATATAGTATCTCCTGGTTTTGCGGTTAATTACCCGGCTTATTCCGATATAAAATACCTGACTCTTTCTATGCCGGCGGTAGAAGACGGCTCCATAATAAACTTTTCTTATGAAATAAATAATTTTAAACCTCTTATTAAAAACGGCGTTTTTTACACGAACTATTTTTCTTATAGTATTCCCGTTAAAAAAATTAATTTTTCGCTAGTTTATCCTTCGGGGGTTAAGCTTAATACGTATCTACATAATATAAAAAAATCTTATTTATTTAAAAAAACCGTTTTGATTAAGAATAAAAAATTTACGAAATTAAGCATTTCTGCAATTAATGTTCCCGCTATAAAAAAAGAATCCAATATGCCTCCGGAAAAAAATTTTAGACAATATATATCCATATCGACTTATACTTCGTGGCGGGCTCTTTTGAACAGAATAAACGAAATGTTTAAAAAAGCCGAAAGTCCGGATAAAAAAATAGAAAAGTTCGTTAAATCCGCAATTAAAAAATATAAAGGTGAAGATAACGGCAGTATCATAGAAGAAAAAAAAGAGGCGGCATCTATATACGATAAGTTTGTCAAAACTTTCAGGTATGCGGGGATCGGTTACGGAATAAACGGTTACAGTCCGGCTGATGCTATAGTTGTTTTTAACGACGGTTACGGAGATTCCAAATCTTTGGCGGCTCTCCTTATAGCTATGCTGAGAACGGCAAAAATAAACGCTTACCCCGTATTAATCACGTCTTTAAATACTACTGGTTTTAATAAGAAAACAATTTCTCCAAAACAGTTTGATTCGGTTTTGATAGGTTTGACTTTTAAAGAAAGCGGCGGGCGACATGTCAATTATTATCTTTTCCCAGATTCATCCTCTTATAAAGCTTTCGATATTCCTTTCGAGTCGGCCGGCAGAAAAGGCATTGCTATTTTAGGCCATAATAAATTTAAATTTATTAAAACTCCTTCCGAAAAACCGAATCAAAATGAAAAAATATTTTTGTTTAAAGGGGAAATAAACAAAAACGGGACGCTTAGAGGAACGATTTCCGCCAAATATAAAGGGATTTATTCGAATTATGAAAGGTCTTCTCTAAAAAATATAAATCATTACGAAAAAACAATTACGGTTTATAATTCTTTATATAATTTTTTACCGGGTGCGCAGATTAAAGGTTTTAACTTTAAGAATTTAAGAAATATAAATAAAAATTTGAAATTAATAATTAAAATTAAAGATAAGAATTATGGAACAAAAAAAAGAGATAAATTAATATTCCATTCCATATTGCCGGTCGATTCAGGATTACTCGGTCTTGTCTTAAAGAGAAAAAGACGGTATAACTTAGTGATCGGTTATCCTTTTGAACATAAAGGCTTAATCATAATTAAGCTTCCGGCAAAATCTTATATATACTATATGCCCAAGGAGCTAAAACTAAAGGGGAGTTCAAGTTCTGCATATTCGAAATGTAAATTTTTAAATAACAAAGCAGAATTAATTTGCTCATATAAATTTGAATCCGAAAAACCGACTGTTTCGACGGAAGAATATAAGAGATATAGAAAAATTATCAGGTCGTATCTGCAGTATATGAAAAATTACTTTATCGCAGTTTCAAGCGTTTATTTTTATTAATTATCTATAAACCCTAAAAATTTAATTGCATCTAAATTTAATTTTAATAATTTTACATAATTTAAGGAGATTTAATTATGAGAAGCATGACGGAAGAAGATTTAAAAGCGGCTTTTGCTGGAGAAAGTCAGGCGCACGTTAAATATATGATTTTTTCGGAAGAGGCGGAAAAAGAGGGAAAACCAAGGTTAGCCAACATATTCAAGGCGATAGCCAGAGCAGAACTAATACATGCAAAAAATCATTTGAGGGCTCTCGGGGGTATTAAAAAATGCGGCGAAAACATTTTGGCTGCATATAATGGAGAGAATTATGAAATTGAAGAGATGTATCCCGTATTTAACGAAACCGCCAAGTTTCAAAATGAGAAAGAAGCTCAGCTCTCAACGCACTATGCTTTAGAGGCGGAAAAAATTCACAGGGATATTTATAAAAAAGCTAAAGAACTTTTTGACGCGGGTAAAGATTTTGACGGGGAAACGGTTTATATATGCCCTGTATGCGGACATACCCACGTGGGACAGGAAGCTCCGGACAAATGCCCTGTTTGCGGATGCCGTAAAGATAAATATATTAAATTCAGCGCATAAAATAATAAAATGAGAATATCACATAAATAAACTCCATATTAAATTGTATATCTAATTTTAAAGGTTGCAGTTAATCTTATCGACAAAAAATTGTCGATAAGATTTGACAATAGAATTTTTTGTGGTATTATAAAAATATAGATATTATTTATGCAATAATTAAGTAAGTAAATATTTTAAAAAATGGGGGTAATTAAAATGGTTCAGGGAATTAATTCAAATCCTACGGCATCTCAACTATTTCAAAGCAATCAAGCAAATGCAAATAAAGGGCGATATCAGAAAATTTCCGGTCCTAACGATGTTGCGGATAAAACTGCCGCATTAACATTAAATACCGTAAAAACTTTGAATCAAGGTTTGGTAAATGCGCTTAATCAAACTACTGCAAACCTTAATCAAAATATTCAGAATCTTCAATCAGCGAGTAAAGATAACGCTGCAAATCAGAATCAGTATAATAACAACGGACAGGCTGTTGCAATCGGAATGAATCAAACCGGAAATGTATTGAGCAAAATCGTTTAGAACAATATTTTAAATGCAAAAAAAATTAGACGATTTAATAAAATCGGCGAAATCGCTTAAAGCTAAAATGGCGGCAGTAGTAATTGCCGAAGACGATTTCGTAATTGACGGGATTGTTTTAGCTTATAAAAAGGGTATTATAATACCAAAACTTATAGGCAACAAAAATAAAATAATTTCTATCCTTAAAAAAAAAGAAAAAAGTATTTCCGCGAATGATTTTGAAATAATCGGTGCGGACAACGATGTTGATGCATCTATTATTGCCGTTAAACTAGCCCACTGG
>JAJZLA010000107.1 GCA_021803845.1 bacterium
ACTATATCGCTTATTTTAATTCTCGGAATATTTATGGTATCTTCGTCGTTAAGCGGTTGTGCTACTTCTCGGGCAACTGCGGCGAGCGGAACTACCGGAGCGCTTTTTGGTGCTGGAACCGGTTTTGTAGTGGGAGCGCTTACCGGAGGGCCGATAGGCGCAATAATAGGGACGGCAGCCGGATTATCCATAGGATACGGCGTAGGTTATGTCACCGGAAAATATGTGGTAACGCGCGAAGGAAGAATAAGAGGACTGTCTATGCTGAGCGTTCCGTATCAGCTTGCAAGCAACGAATTTATATACGACCCTCAAAGCAGTTTAAAAATAGATTTTAACCACGTAAAAGGTGTTCTTATATCGAATTTAAAAATCTTTACGGTTCCGAAATCCGTAAAAGCGGGCAGTACCATAAGCTTAAATATGGAATACGACGTTCTTGGAACGCATATCAACCTCGGCAATTCCGACATTCAGGAAACGAGGATACTTGAAGGTTTAAACGGAAAGATTTTTTATACTCATACGTCGACCACCAATATAATAAGGGAAGGTTACTATAAAACCGTTTTATCGGTAAAACTTCCTAAGAAAACGCCGAAAATATACATTTATGAAGCGATTATTAAAGTGAATAACGTTATTACGGCATTAAGTTCAAAATTAGTTGAGGTAAAGTAAAATATAGCAAAGACGTTATTTATTAAGCAGTTTAAGAAGCCGGCTTTTATTTTATAAGCGCTTTTTTTTTATAGCATTTTCCGTGCCGTTTATGAGTCTTTTAATGTTAGGGGAATGTTTATATATTACTAATACGGCTATTAACATGGATGCCGCAAATATATATATGTTCTTTAACGTATAAAATACTATAAACGGCATAAAAAATGCGCTTACTATAGAGGCGAGCGAAACATATTTGGAAGCGGATAAAATTACGGCGAAAACTAAAAAGGCTATAAGAACGGCTTCAGGAGAAACGGCTAAAAATACTCCGAGAGCCGTAGCGACCCCCTTACCTCCTTTAAATTTTATAAATGCCGAATAGCAGTGTCCGATTACCGGAGCTATTATTACCAAAGAGTAAAATATTAAACAGCCGCTGCACTGAATAGACCGGTGAAAATTAAAATCGGCGTATTTATATTGTGCGTTAATTAAAATCGGCGCAAAAAAAACCGGCAAAAAACCTTTTGCGGCGTCGATAACAAGGGTAATAAGCCCGAACTTTTTGCCTATTACCCTTGATATGTTCGTAGCGCCGAGATTGCCGCTTCCTTCTTTAGTAAGGTCGGAAATTCCTTTTATTCTTGCTATTATAGCCGATGTAGGAAAACTTCCTGTCAGATATGCGGCTAATATATAAAATATGTCTATAATTTCTTTCAGGATATCTGTACCCGCAACTATATTATGCAACTTTTTCGCCGCAATACGGACAGTATTTTAATCCGGGCATAAGAGGTATTTCCATTCCGCATTTTTTGTTCGGACAAATTTTATTGGTGTCTAAACCGTTAAGTTTAACCGTTATCGCTTCGCTAAGTTTGTCGATAAATTTTTCAAATTTTTTGTCGTCGCCTTTTTTAAAATTCTTTGTGATTTCTCCTATTAAAATGGTATCGTTCTCAAGCCTTTTTTCTAAAGCCTTTTTGTTTATATAAAAATATACCTTGAATTTATTGATCTCTTTTCTGATTATTATATCCTCGTCAATAAATTTTTTAAAACTCTGGCTGATAATCGACGGCGCAAGTCCGGTTTCTTCTTTAACTTTTTTTGTGGTTATAGGTTTTTTTTCGCCGTTTACATAATATTTTATAATCAAGGCGTAAACCATAAATTCCGACGGACCCATCAATTTTATCTGGAAATTTGTAATAAGATATCTGCTCGTCCATAAAGCAAGAGCTATATAATAAAATTTAAAATAATTATCCGACTTAAGCAGGAAATCGTCGAGGTTTTTCGATTGCGCTTCCGTAATTATTGTATTAGTTTTGAGAAGGTTTATAACGCCTTCGATTAATCTTTCTATTATAGGCGTGTCGGAATCCGTAAATCCGCAGAATTTTAACGCCTGAACGTTTATTTCGTTAAATTTTTTAAGCTCGGTAAACGGCAGTATGTAATTGGTTTTTCTTTTATCTTCGTTCAGCGTAGCTTTTTTTATAAGTTTTTCGTCCTGAAGTTTTTTAAGAACCGTTGCAAGATGAGGGGTAGAAACATACAGCCTGTTAAGTTCTTTGTATGAAACGGTTATGCCGTTTTTTTCGTATTCTTTTTTTTCTTTCGCTGTAGAGTGGGTATATTTATAGGCAAAATAACCGAATACTGTAAATTCGATATCGGATAAGTAGGCAACGTCCTTATAGCTTGCCGGTATATTTATTATCGTATCTTTTATTAATTTATCCCTGTTTAGAAAAAAAATTGAAAAAAGAATATAAAGTTTAGCTTCTAAATTTTTCATTTTATTTAAATCTCCTTTATAATTAATTATTGTATTAATATTATAAATTTTGAAAATACATAAATTATTAAAGTAAAATTTAGTAATACATATATTTTTGTACATTATAATATTTTCTTATACTAATGTAAAGAAAAATTTGTATTTTTTTAACGGATATAATAAAATATACAAATGAGCAAAAATAACGAATATATTGACGAACTTGATTTTTTTATCGAAAAATACGGGCGCGATATAAATCCGGAAGCCATAATAAAAGAAGATATACTAAGGCAGGGGGTTTATTTCGGCGACGTCGGTCCAGAAGAAAATTTTTCCGGCAAATCATATTTTATTTTCTCTTTTAACGTCGATAACGACGGAGACGTAATTAATAAGAAGTACCCTGAAGAAATAGCCCTGATTAACGGGCCGTATAACCTCAGGCGCACTATTATATCCGTCAGAATAAATAAAACATCCCCCTATTCGGTAATTTACGATAAAGAGTCTAAAGGTTATATGCTTTACAAAGATAAAGGAAAAGACAAAGACTATATAGGAGACGTTTTGTTTTCGCCGGAAAAATCTTATATGCTTAAAAAAACGGAATCCGGAAAATCCGTACGCGACGCCGCGCCAACTATAGAATGGGGATATTTGATATATCTTGCGGTGTTCAGAATGTGCCAGTATTTTGAAGACGGCAGCGAATGCGCATTCTGCGATATGAATTCCAACTATTTAAATCAAAAAAAATCCAATAAAAATTATTCCGCCGTAAAATCGGTAGAAGACATTTTAAGTGCTCTGTCTATTATATCGGATGCGGACGACTCGACTGCCGGCGCATATACACTGACAGGCGGAAGCATTATAGACGAAATTAAATTTAAAGGCGATACCGAAATAGATTTTTACATAAGATTTATAGAGGCTATAGAGGATAAGTTTAAAGGCAGATGGCTAAGCAAAGTCGTCGTTCAGGCTCATACCAAAGAAAATTTAATGCGTCTTAAAACCGCCGGCGCCTACATATACCATACAAATTTTGAAGTATGGGATAAAAATCTTTTCGATAAAATATGTCCCGGAAAATCTAAGTTTATCGGGAGGGACGAGTGGATAAACAGGATAATAGATGCCGTATCGGTATTCGGCGAATATAAAGTTATACCTAATTTCGTCGCAGGAGTGGAGCTTTCTAAACCTTTCGGTTTTACGGATATCGACGAAGCCGTCGATTCTACTGCCGAAGGGCTGGATTTTTTTATGTCTAAAGGAGTAATGCCGAGATATACTACATGGTGTCCTGAAAAAACAAGCAGACTCGGGAAAATGGGGAATACCTCGGCTCCTTTGGAATATTATGTTAAACTGCTGCTTAAATGGCACGAACTGCATTATAAATACGGTCTGCCCGTTCCCGAAGGTTACGGTGAAGCCGGAGCAGGAAGAGCCGAATTTTCGGTCAGCGCATTTATGGACGCTTTCAAATCCGAAGATTATAAAATTGAAAATTCTTAAAATATATGATATTATAGATAACATTATATGGATATATAAATATTTATATAATAAAAGCAAAGCGCACTAAAAAATTTAAGAGCAAAAAGATTAAAAGAGCATAATAAATTTAATTAATTTAACAAGAGAGGTTATTTATGAACAACGAATTCAGAGACGACGAGATGGACGGAAATAAAGATTACTATGAGGAAGGCGCGGATTCCTGCGGCTGTGGAAGCGGCGGCGACGGGGATGATTCATGCGGATGCGGAGGGGGAGAGGAAGAAGAAGGGTCTTCATGCGGATGCGGCGGAGGACACGGACATGAAAGCAAAAATCCCTTCGACGAACAGTCCCCTATCGGCGGAGTTAAAAATATCATAGCGGTTGCAAGCGGAAAAGGCGGCGTCGGTAAATCTACTTTTAGCGTAAACTTGGCAATAACGCTGGCAAAACAAGGTAAAAAAGTCGGACTATTAGACGCCGACCTTTACGGTCCAAGCATTCCTACGATGATGGGAATAAATAAAAGGCCAGACCTAACTTCAAGCAATAAAATAGTGCCTCTTGAAAAATTTGGAATTAAGTTAATGTCTTTAGGATTTTTAATTCCCGATGATGCTCCGGCTATTTGGAGAGGCCCGGTAGTAATGCAGGTTATAACACAGTTTTTAAAAGACGTCGAATGGGAAGAAATCGATTTCTTGGTAGTTGACCTTCCCCCAGGCACAGGCGATATTCAGCTTACTTTAGTTCAGACGGTTCCTATAAATTTTGCCATAGTAGTTTCGACTCCTCAGGATATTTCTCTTATCGACGCAAAGAAAGCCCTTGCGATGTTCGATAAAGTAAACGTTCCCGTTTTTGGACTCGTCGAAAATATGAGCTATTTTATATGTCCGCACTGCAATAAACGTTCGGATATATTTAAACACGGCGGAGCAAAAGCGGCTGCAGAAAAGCTCGGAGTTAATTTCCTTGGAGAAATACCGATAGTAGAAGAAATATGTGAACTTTCGGATAAAGGAGAACCTATAATGACGAAAGATATTCATCCAGAAGTTCAGAGCGTGTTTAACAAAATATCCGATTCATTGGTTTTAAGGGCTGAACAGAGAATAGTTGCATAAAAATAATATAAATCTATATTAAGGAGGATTTACTAGATGTCTTCAGAAAAAGTTTTAGCGTTTACCGATTCAAATTTTGAATTGGAAGTTTTAAAATCCGACAAACCGGTACTCGTAGATTTTTGGGCTGTATGGTGTGCTCCCTGCAGAGCCGTTGCGCCAGTAATAGACGAAATAGCTACCGATTACGACGGAAAAATTAAAGTAGGTAAAGTAAACGTCGACGAAAATCAGATTATTCCCGGCAAATACGGCATAAGAGGCATTCCGACAGTCATTCTGTTTAATAAAGGGCAGGTAGCCAATCAGATAGTCGGAGCCGCTCCTAAAGGTTCATTTAAGCAGATGATAGATAAAGTCATCGGAAACTAAAACAAAAAAAGGTGTCCAAAAAAAAGGTGTCAGATTTTTATTTATATTTATATAAAAGCAATTCGAAAATAAATAAATCTGACACTTTTTTTTCTTATGTGCATATCAGAAACTTATTATCACTTCTTTAATTGATTTACTAGTAGCTTTGGAAACCGTAAAATTTATATTTTCTATGGTAAATTTTTCGCCTGAAACGGGTATGCGTCCAAGCCGGTCCATTATTAAACCCGATACCGTTTCATATTCTGCTTCTTCATTGTTTAAGACGCTTAAGTTAAAAATCTCCGACAACTCGTCTATGGTTAACCGAGCATTTATCAGATAAGTATTTTTACCTATTTTTTTGTACATTGCTACTTCTTCGTCGGTTTCGTCCCTTATTTCGCCGACGATTTCTTCAAGAATATCTTCAAAAGTAATTATTCCGGAGGCGCCTCCGTACTCGTCCACTGCTACGACCATCTGCTGGCGGCTTTTTTGCATTTTCAGCATTATATTTGTTATCTTCAGTGTTTCGGGAATAAATAAAACAGGTTTTGCAATCTCTCCTACGACTTTTTCGGCGTTTTTCGGATTAAATACGTCAAAAGCAAAAGCTAAACTCGAAATATTATCGATTCGTTCCGAATAAACGGGAATTCTGGAATAGTTCGTGTCAGCAAAAATCTGCCTTGCTTTGTCTATACCGTCGTTTTCGTTAAGAGCTATAACGTTTATTAAAGGAATCATAACGTCTTTTGCCGTTTTACCGCCGAATTCGAATATTCTTTTTATTATTTTTTTGTCGTATTCTTTAA
>JAJZLA010000108.1 GCA_021803845.1 bacterium
TTTCGGCGATATTTGTTGATTTGAGCCGTCGATTATGTTTTTTATCAGATAATAATCGACAGAATAAAAATTAATACTTTTGCGGTTTACTTTTTGCCACTTATTTACGCCTCTCGTGTGCAATAGATAATTATTTTTGATAGGAACTACTCCGCCTTCGTTATGATTAAAATAAACGGATACCGACGGGCTTATCATACTAAAACCTTTATCGGGCAGATTATGTATTTTCGGAGTCCTCAGCAGTTTTATAAACCTGTATTTGTTCGAGCGCGTCATATTAATTTTGCTTAAAAAACGGTTGGTATTCAAAAGTATCGTTCTATACGTTATATTAGTGTGTAGTCCAAGCCCGATGTAACGCAGGAAACTCGTTTGAATATCGCCGAACCTTTCGTTTAGTAATTGTCCGTAATAACCCATAACTATATCATAATCGTATGTGCTATTATCTGTTCTATTCCAGAACGTATTCATCGCGGATTCTGCGGCTACCGCCGACTCTAACGTCTTGACGGAATTAAGGGTATTTCTATACTCCGGGTCGATTACGTTGAAAATTAATGTTTGCATGCCCCATTTCGTCCTGCCGTAAGTAAATCTGCCGTATATATTGAAATTATATTTGCCTTTCGGAATAAATTTTAAGTGCGTAAGCGCAAAAATCATTTCTGGTTCGTTATATTTTTTTATAGGCGGAATTGGCTTAACGGTTTTTTTCATACCGTTTAATTTTTGAAAATCGATTGAATATCCGGCAAAAGCTCTTGTTGTAAACAGTAGAATCCCCGCCAATCCAATAATAAAAGACAGTTTTTTCATGATTATTATTCCCCCTTTAAAGCGGATTTAGGGACAGATAGAAAAAAAGCCCCTTTAAAAATTAACATATCTAAATCTTTATTATATTTATAATTTCTTTTTATCCATTGCCAATTCATTAATGCTTTTTTACCTGTTTTGCCGGTTAAAATATTGTTTAATATAAACGGCGCAAAACTATTTATAATATCGCTTTTTTTTAATTTAGAGCCGGCAAGTTTAACCGTATAATTGGGATTGTCCCATTTGTCAGTAAATATATGTTCAGGGTTATAGAAACAAACAATTTTTTTACCTCCAACAAAATTAATCGTGAAATCATAGCGAGTAAGAAATTTTTCCAAAGCATGTTTCCAAGATAATTTCGTAAAAGAATAGGCTCTATTCGTATAATAACTTTTTTTAGCGAGATGATAATCAAGATAATATTTAACATTGCAAAAACCAGTAGTTGAGCCGTTAAAACCGTTGCAAAACCAGTTTTTAGCCCTATTCGGTATTTTGCCGGCGAAAATTACCTTATATCCCGCTTGTTCTCCCATTGTTTTAGCTATTTCTTCAAGTTTTGTTTTATCGAACTTACGAGTCCAAGCGTTAGCATTTTTTGAAATACCGATAATTAAGGATATTAACATTAACATTAAGATTAATTTTTTCATGATAATTTACTCCTTAAATTTTAATAATTATTTTTTTATCAGTTTTTTTGCGGCTTTGCAAAGCGTAAACTATGGTTCTGACTTACGATATTACTATTTTTAAAAGTGCGCGTCAAATACGTTTTTGCGGCTATAGCCCCGAATCCGCCGGCAAGCGCAAAAGCTATAACTAACACGATGACGGACGGATAAAAAGCCTTGCTGTTGTTTGCATAGTTTTCTTTTAAATTTTTAATTCTTTTACACATAATTTTTACTCCTTTTTAATTTTAATGCCCGGCTTGCGCCGGGCGGTTAGTCTTACATTAAAAACAGCGAATTATTTTATTTAGAAAAAGAAAAATCGTCGTAAGTCCGTTGTCCTTTTTCTTCTGCCTGTTCTGCCTGTTCCGGTTCGGCAAGTTCCCGTAATTCTATTTCCTGTGTTATGGGTAAAAATGCGGGCTGAGCAGGGGTTCTTTGAATTAATTTAAGTTGCGATTTAGCCATATATTGCATAGTTTTGAAATAAAATTCAAGATCGCCGAGTTCTGTTAATTGAACAGGAAGGACAAGCCTTTCATTCCGACGATTATTTGATATATTTACTCTGTCCCATGCCTCGTCCATAGATAGCGATGAGCTTGTGGAGTAATCTTCGACTTCGGATTCTCCGAGAGCGCGGCTCAAATACTCTGCGGTGTTAGGTTCGAGTATGCGCAGAAGGTATAAAGTATTCATCGCATTAATGAGCGTTGTTTTTGCGTCCGTTCCGTATTTTTTATCTATCAGACCGAAATCCTGAGTTCCGGCTACGATAGAAGCTCCGGCAGAGCGTCCCAACGTTAAGATAGACAAAAGGGAAGGAATGGCCGATACATTTTGAAATTCGTCAAGCACCATAAATACCCTGCGACTTAAATCCTGACCTAATCCAAGTAAAATATTAAGCAAAAAATCGACGAAGAAGCGCGCAAGCGGACTTACGATATTGCTATATTTTTGCGAAGCGTTTAGGAATATAAGACCTTTGCCGTTTTTAATCCATTCTTCGATGGAAAAATCGCCGTCCATTGTGCTTAGAAGCTCTATCGCACGGCTCCAAGTATGAGCGGTAGCAAGAACGCCGTCGGCCTGCGCCGAGCGTTTGTCGCCCAGAGCCGAAAGGGCGTCCACTGCATTTACTCTTGAGAGCATTTCTTTTATTTTATCGTAGTCTTCAGTAAAAATTGTATCGGAAATATCTTTATTGCTTTTCATGCCGCTTGCAAGCGCAAAGTAAATAAGCCCTTTTAGAACGTTTTTGCCCGCCTGTAAAAAGAATTTTTCGTTTTCGGATTGCGCAGATAAGTCGTTAATTAGGCTGTTAGATATGACTTCCGCATCTGCCCGCAAAAGATTAAAATTGATGTCGTTTGCAATGCTCCATTTTATCGACCTTTGGTCAAGCGGGTTTAAAATCATATCGACGCCCGGACGGTAAAAAAAACTTGTAAATTCACCCTTGAGGTCGAGTATTACCGCTCTGTCGCCTCTTTTGATTATCTGGTCGATATACTGCGCTATTAATTGGCTTTTTCCCGAACCGGTCGCTCCCACGACGAGAGCGTGCTTTGTTTCTGTCGAAGGCGGCAGACTCAATACGCCGTCTATCGTTTTTATTTCAATTCTTTTTTTCATGATTAATTCTCCTTGTTTAGTTGTTTTATTAATTTCTTCATGGGCAGTATCGCAATCCCGCGAATGTATTTTTTCTCGTAGGCTTTATTAGCAGACCATTTTAGATACCAGAAGCTCGCCGGAAAAATAAACATAAACAGCAGAATAGACCAATACAAAGAATCTATAACCGCATGCAATAAACCTAACAGGTATTGAACGAGATAATATCGTCCCGGCATGAACAATACGCCCGTTCCGAAATATTTAACGACCGCAATTATTGCTTGTATAGCCGTGAACAATTTGCCGTTCCAAAGAAGCGGAATAGCGATACTTAAAGCCGCCGAAAAACCTAATATCATAATAAAAACACGGAATTTTAGGAAAATTTGAGTTAAAAAGTTGTTGTAGTAAGTGTGATAACCCAATTGCCTGCTTGGGTCTTGCGGTTTGATAGGATTTTTAAAATACATAATTGCACCTCTTTTTTTTAGTTAATTTTTATTTTTTTACTACATTACTACAGCGAATTCGACGTGAGGGCGGTTTTAAGACGGACTGCCAAGGAAATTTATTTTTTTTATTACAGGGCGGCTGCGCCGCCCTAACGCATTGTTTTTTTACGGTCTAAACCCGCTTGTCGGGTTTGGGACGTAAAAAAACAATGCGGAACGAACGCTGGAATTACCTAAAAAACAATACCGACGGAGCGGACGGCTTGATACCGCTTGCCGGTATCGAGACGCATAAGCGAACGGCGGGGCAGGAAAGAAATAAAATAAAAATTCGCTGTTTTAATGTAAATAAAAACACTAATTTAAGGAGAAAAATCATGAAAAAATTAATCGGTAAAATTCTTATCGTATCGGCATTTATTTTAGGTATGTTTTTAGCGTTTGTCGATAGCTATGCATTTGGAATGTCTGCCGGAACAGCGACTAATTCTGATTTAAGTTTGGCTAAGAAACAGGCATTGGAGCAGAAAAGAGAACTCGCAAAAACATATCAGAGGACTAAAACTATAAGCGTATTTGCATTGTATTTGCCGTATCTGGCGGAAGTGGAAAATACGATACCCTTTTTCGAAAAATGCGGAGTAATAACTAATCCGCCCGTTCTTAAAAATTTTATCGGAAACGTCAATACGAGATACGGAGTTGACCTATACGCGCTTGAATATTTAAAGCAGGAAGGGGAAATAGGTGGGCGCAATTCGATGTTGAAGCAAAAGAAAATAAAGAAGTATATGTTTTGCGTAGCCGCATACGGACTTATTCTTGCTCAGGCATTCAAGGATTTCGGTTCAGGTTTGTCCGGCGGCGGAGCGGCGTTAAGTTCGGAAACCTACGGAATAACGTCAAACGGCTTTTATAATTTAGTTGGTTCTTCTTTGGCGGACGCAATTCAACATCAGGACAGGCGTCTAAGAACGGAATACCGGCATATTAAAAATGAAATTAAAAATCATAAATGCGTTTTATACAACAAAAACATAAAATGCGGCGGCGTTTATTTAAATATTGAAAGTTCGCCGAAACTCACTTGGGGCGGTCTCGACTGGTATAATCCGCAAGAGGACTTTGCCGGTAACAACGACGTAATTACTATCGGATACAACAAATCAAGGACTTTCGGGCAGACGCAGACTAAGGACAGGGCTATAAATTGGGTTGATAATAACGTAAATAATATATCGTCGGATTTAATTAACGGATTATTCTAAAATAATTTTAAAAAAGGAGAATTATTATGAAATCGACTTGGGCAAAAATCATTCTTTTCGCAATACCGTTTCTGGCTTTAATTTTTTTCTATATTGCTCACCAACAGCATAAGCAGAAACAAACTATTAAGAAGCAGAATTTAGCTTTTTCCCGCTCTTGGAACGAATTTAATTATCAGTTTACCGGAAAAAAGGTTTATAAGCAAAGAGCCGATAAGCGTTCCAAAGAACTTAACAATATTAGAAAAAAAGAAGAAGCTAAGAAAAAAGAAACCGTAAAAGAGTTTAACAAAAAGTTTAACTCTGATATGGCGCAATTTAAAGGTTAAAGGGGGGTGTTTTGTGGATAGGATAGAAAAAGAAAAAAGCGAACTGCGCAAAAACGCCTTTTGTTTTAAATTCAGGTTGCTTGTAGGAGATAGGGAAAATTTCGATATGCACGGTTATTTCGACTTGGTAAGGGATTTTTCCCAATTGTCAAAATACGAAAGAGATATGGCAATACTGGATTTATTAATATTAACGGAATTAAAGAGGTAAAAAATGATAAGCTCCGGCAAACAGTATCAAAATTTCGAATACTACGCAAAAGACCCTGCATATACGATTGAGGACGG
Organism: bacterium; assembly: GCA_021803845.1. The sequence goes on from JAJZLA010000108.1 coordinate 5,463, forward strand.
ACGGTTTATAGGCGGACTTGCCGCCGAACTCGGCTTTACGGAAATCAACGCGGATAACATGGCAAAGTTGCAAGCGGGACAGGACGCAACGGGCAAACAGATAGTAGAAACGGCGGGTAAGGACGGAGTAGAACATAATCCCGGAAAAGATTATACTTTTTCGATTGATAAACCTATATCTATTTTGCGTTTTTCCGAATCCACGCCGGAGCATATCAAACAAGCGATTGACGAAGCTATGAGAGCCGCCGCTAACAAATTTGTAGAAACGGCGGTAAAAGAAGGTATGGTTACGTGGCGGGAACATTCAGGCGATAATATGATACATCACAAGATAGAAAACACCGACCAGATAACCGCCCATTCTTTTTTGCAATCGACAAGCCGAAACAACGACCCGGATTTGCATATCCATATCGCTTTTATGAATATGGCGAAAGTCGGAGACGGCTATAAAACGATTAAATTCGACGGAATCCACAAAAAAGACGCAAAGGCTTTTTTAGACCAAACCGCTAAAAATGAATTTTATCAGGTTTTAGAACAAAAGCTCGGCAAAAACTTATCAAACGTTATAGAAAAAAATAAGGTTGACGGAACTTTAAGCGTCGCAGGTATAGGAAAAGAATTAATCGAGCAGTTTTCAAGCCGGCAAAAAGAAATTAAAGAAGCCTTAGTTGAACTTAAAGAAAAATATCCGAATGCAACTGACGGAGAATTAACGCAAATGGCAAATAAGGCGACACGTCAGGAAAAGAATTGAAATAAAAACGATAGA
>JAJZLA010000109.1 GCA_021803845.1 bacterium
CCGCATCCTTAAAATCCAGAGCGCCGATAGGAATCCATATCGAAAGCGGATAAATATACATAAAATCCCTTTCGGAAATCAAAGTAACGTCGAAATTATATTTCTTTAGCCTTATCGCGGCTTCTACCCCCGCAAAACCGCCTCCTATAACGAGTATTTTTTTCATAATTATTCCCCGGATAATTAAAATAATTTTATAATAAATTTTATAATAATTTAATACATATCATTATTCATATATATATATTTGTTTATTATAAATGCAAATTAATTATAATGCAACAGTTATATACAAAGAATTATACCGTATATTTTTATCCTGCGATGCCGATAACTTTCAATTTGCCTATTGTTTAACCGACTGCTTCCGCATTTATCTTTCCACTTTTATTGCCTGTTAAACAAAAACTCCCGGCCGCGTCAAACGCAGTCGGGAGTAAGAGAATAAATAAATCTGACTTTTTTATATATTCAATAAAGTTTTTATTGTTTGTTTCAGGACTTCCGTATCTTTTGAATTTAATTTGCCGATTTTATTCTTCAGTCTTTTTTTATCTATCGCTCTTAACTGAAATATCAGCGCAACCGAAACGGAAGACAAATTATTGATAGAATCTGGTGAAACTGTGAAAGTAAACGGAAAATTTGAAGCTTTTATTTGCGTGGTAAAAGGAATTATAAGAATGGTAGGAATTTTGTCTGTATTATCCGACGTTTGAACAATAATCGCAGGTCTTAATCCTTGCTGTTCCCGTCCTTCCGTAACGGAAGCGGGAATTTCTACAAGATATATATCTCCAAAAATCAAGATAAATTAACCTCAAAATTATTTAAAGCCTCATCGCTTAAAGCGTCCCATTCCGAAAATTCTTTTTTAAGAGCAAAACTTTTTTCTTTGGCGGCGGTTTTTGACTGCAAGTATTCTATAAAGTCGAGAACCTCAAACTGTTTGTCTTCCGGAAGAGATTTAACGGCTTTGATTATTTTGCCGGATAAATCTATATCTTCGTCTTTAAAAATGTTAGCGTTCATCTTATTAAACTCCATAAAATTAACTTAATTATATATTTAAAATATAGCACTATACGGAAAGATAATCAATTAATTTTTCTTTATTAAAATCTAAAATAAAAGTAAAACAAAAACTCCCGGCCGCGGCAAACGCAGTCGGGAGTAAGAGAATAAATAAATCTGGCACCTTTAATTGTTACGGTTCAGATTAATATGCTGTTCCTGATGTCAATATCGGTGTTGATGAAAAATCGTTTACGGAATAAACCTGCCAATTTGAACCAGAAAAATTTGTACTGGCAGTCGCTAAATAGCCCGAACCACACTTTCCGTTGGCGCCGGTTGCAGCAGCGGCTGCGCCGGAAACTGGAATAGCGGTACTGGCAGCCGCTTCCTGCAATACATTGTAAAAGAAATATAAACTTCCTTTAGGATAGAATCCCAAATCTCCGAAACCTCCGGTAGCCGCGGTAAGTGTAGTTCCTGCTGAAGCTTGCGTTCCGGCGGGTTCTGTAGTTTTACCGCCGTAAGTATCTAATGTTCCAGTACTGCTACATGAAAAGGGCGGCGTATCGACAATATAAGTTCCTCCTCCTGCTGTAAGCGTAGCATCGTACATTGCGTGAACGGGTGAAACCGTAGTGCCTGCAAGTGGAGTTTTTGGCGCAGAAGATGTTCCAGCACTGATAAAAGTCGAATTCGTCGCGTTAAACGCCGTTTCGTCCGTAAATACTGCCCCTAAGTTCGTGGACGCTTCCGAATCCTTAGCCCTGTTGACGTAGCTTAAATACGTCGGAATCGCTATTGCCGCCAGGATACCGATAATGGCGATGACGATTAAAAGCTCGATAAGGGTGAAACCCTTTTTGCCTTTAAGTCTGTTAATGTTCATTTTACTGTCTCCTTAACTTAAAAAGTTAAATTAATAAATTAATTTCGTTCTTAAATTATATACAAGCATATTTTGTGCCATAACATAAAGAACGGTTAAAAACTATGCAATATACCTATTTTATAGCCGTTTTTATAAAATCCCGATGAATTATTATTCTATATAAAAATATGTTATTTGACAAAAATTGTCAACCTAAAATAAAAATTATCGATTAATTATATACGGCCAGTTGATTTTATTATATTCAGCAGGTATTACAAAAATTGTCGTTAATTGACAAAAATTGTCATATAAAAGGGTTCGGATTTGTTTATTCCATATTGATTTCATTAATCCCGCCCCCATCTTCTTCTCCGCCGTCGAACTTTCCGGCGTCTAAAGTCTTGGTTGTCTTTGCTCCGAGCAGTCTCATTTTTTCGAATCGCGACATTATATTGCCTTTTCCGGAAACGAGAAGTTTTCTGGCGTTTTCGTATGCCGCGGAGGTTTTGTCTAGCGAAGAACCTATATCGTCCATGCTTTTTGCGAAAGAGCAGAATTTATCGTATAGCTGTCCGGCAAGCGCCATAACTTCGGCGGCTTTTTCCTGGCTTTTTTCCTGAATCCACAGGTTTTGAACTATTTTTAAAATCAGCATAATAATCGACGGTGTCGCTATAATTACGTTTTTGCTATATGCGTAAGTTAAAAGCTCCCTGTCGTAATTTACGGCCGCCGTATAGGCAAACTCGACCGGTATGAACATAATAACGGAATCTATGCTGTTTGAACCGGTTAAACGCGAATATTTTTTATCGCTTAATTCGTTTATGTGCCTTTTTACGGAAAGAACATGGGATTTAAGAAATTTATCGGCATCTGCGCCGTTTTCGGCAGCCGAAACTGCGCCTTCGGCGTAAGCTTCCTCGGTAATCCGGCTTTTTCCGCCATCCGTCGAACTCAAACTCATATATCTTTCGTAATCGGTTAAGGACACTTTTGAGTCTATTATTAAATGTCTGTCCTTAGGAAGATGGACGATAACGTCCGGCCTTAAATTTATTTTCTCGTCCATTTCGTTGACCGACTTAACGGTCGGCTGGATTTCATACTGCATTCCTTCGATTAATTCGGAATATTCCAAAAGCTGTTCCAGTATCATTTCGCCCCAGTCGCCCTGAACCTTTCCGGTGCCTTTCAGCGCGGTCGTCAGGTTCTCGGTGGTCTGCTTCATAGTATCCTGCGTATCCATGAGTTTTTTTATTTCGTTTTGAAGGGAAAACCTCTGCTTGGATTCCTTATCGTAAGTTTCTTCGACTTTCTTTTGAAACTCCAGAATCTTTTCGGAAAGGGGATTAAGTATGCCGCTTATGCTTTCTTTATTTATTTCCGAAAGTTTTTTGCTTTTTTCTTCGAGTATCTTTGAGGACAGGTTTTCGGAAAGGTTTTCGAAAGCCTGCTTAAAATCTAGAAATTCTTTTTTTTGCCGTTCCAATCTTTCTTCATAGTCGGCTTTCATATTTTCGGCTTTTTCGAACAGATTTTTATTTTCCGCTGATAATTCCGAAATCTTTGCAAATAAATTTTTATTTTCGTCCCTGAATTTTTCGGCCGAAGCGTTTGCGGCTTCTAACGAGCCGTTAGACGCTTCGAGCTTTTCTTTTAAAGACTTGGCTTCTTCTTCGAGAACGATGGCTTTTTTTATTAATGCGTCCTTTTCAAACAGGTTTTTATCGATTATATCGGCCGTTAATTTCCTTTGTCTGCCGGCATATTTGACGAAGAACGCCGCAACGGCGCCAAGAACGGCAAGCAGGATAATTGATAAAAAGGCAAGCAAATTTGTGAGCATTCTCGTTATTTATTATTATTTATTATTATGTACTGAGCCTATAATACGGTAGATGCTGTCGAATCCGTTTTCCGCCAGATAGTTTTTTAATCCGGCCGTAATTTCCGGAATTATTTTAGGATTTACGAAAGCATATGTTCCTACGGCGACGGCGGTAGCCCCGGCAAGAAAAAACTCCGCCGCATCTTCCCATGAGCTTATACCTCCCATTCCTATAACCGGAATTCTTACGGCATTATAAACGTCGCCGACTAGCTTTAACGCGACGGGTTTGACGGCGGCTCCCGACAATCCGCCGTAACCCCTGTTTAATTTAAATTTTTTCGTCTTTATGTCGATAGCGGCCGCCGGAATTGTGTTTATCAGCGAAATAATATCGGCACCCGCCTTTTCGCAGACTTCGGCGATTAAAGATATGTCGCTGACCATAGGGGTCAATTTCACGATTAAAGGCAGTCCGCCGCCTGTTTTTTCCTTTACCGACGAAACCAATTCATATACGACTTCGGGGTCGGAACCGAAAGACCTGCCGCCTTCTTTTATGTTGGGACACGATATATTCGCCTCGAGCGCGCCGATGCCGCCGATATTTGCGAGTTTTTCCGCCAGTTCGACGTATTCTTCTATACTGCTTCCGAAAAAATTAACTATTACGGGTTTATTAAAATTTCTTAAAAAAGGCATTTTTTCGTCCCTGAATTTCTCGAATCCTACGTTCTGAAGCCCTATGGAATTAATCATGCCGCAGGAAGTTTCGCATATTCTCGGCATTTCGTTTCCTTTTGAGGGTTTAAGCGATATTCCTTTGGTAACTAACGCCCCGAAATAATTATAATCGATAACTTCAAAAAACTCCTCGCCGTATCCGAAAGTGCCGGAAGCCGGCATAACCGGATAATCCAGAGATAAATTTCCGAGCTTCACGGAAAGGTCGGGTTCTATTTTTTTTTCGGCGCTTTTTGCGTCTTCTTTTTTTACCGCCTCCGGCTTTTTTTCGGGAATTAAAATCTCGTTTGCATAAAAAACCGGCCCGTCTTTGCAGACCCTTTTATATTCGAATCCGGTATCCGTTTTTGCCTTTATTACGCATCCGAGGCACGCCCCTATGCCGCAGCCGAAACTTTCTTCGAGAGACGCCTGAAGCCTGCCTGAAATTCCGGACTCCGAAAATCTTGAAATAAGGGCGTTCAGCATAGGCTTGGGACCGCAGGCATAAAAATCGGCGCCCTTCGCCGTATCATTGAAACCGCCGCTGCCCGTATTTTCGTAAAGCATATCCATTATGTTTCCTTTAAATCCGAAAGACCCGTCGTCCGTGGCAAAATAAACTTCGTCGAACCGCGAATGGATGCTGTGCCTGAAATAAAGCTCTTCGGCTTTTCTTGCCCCGTAATACAGTATTATTTTATCTTGAACGGAATTATTATTGATATATTCCGGCAAGGAATATAAAGGAGCTATGCCTATGCCTCCTGCAATCAATATGTGGACTTTATGAACGGCATTAAGATTAAGTTCGAAACCGTTTCCCAGAGGGCCGGTTACTTCCAGAAAACTCCCTTCCGCTATTTCGCTCAATATTTCGGTTCCCTTTCCCAAAACCCTGTATAACACTTCGAATTCTAAATCGCCGAATCTGTTGAAAATAGAAAACGGCCTGCTGAGAAGAGGATTAAGCCCTTCTTCGTTAGCCTTAAGCATAACAAACTGCCCGGGTTTAAAATTAGACGCTATGAACCCGTTTTTAATTCTTAAAATATATGTTCCTTCAGTATCTTTTATTTTTCGGTTGACGGTTATTTCGCACTTTTCGCTTACGATTTTTTTACCATGCATAAAGCGTCCTCTCCGTTATCTTCGTAATAGTTTTTCCTGAGCATAAATATTTTAAAGCCGAACTTTTTATAAAGATTCACCGCCTTTAAATTGGACGCCCTAACTTCCAGAAAAAAATCTTTTATGCCTCTGCCGGCATTTATTTTTATAACGCTGTCGAGCATTAGCGAGCCTATTCCCTTCGACTGCATTTCGTTCGCCACAGTAATGTCCAGTATGTGCATTTCGTCCAGAACGTTATAGAAAATAAAAAAACCTATAATACGCGACTGCAAATCGAATTTCATGGAAGAGTCTATATCCCCCTCCGTAAATTTTCCGGAAGGACCGCCGCCGTCCGCCTTATCCGCCGCGCCGTCCGAATAGCATATTAAAAAACCGGAACCTTCCCGCTTCAATTCGTCGTCGAACATTTTCCTGTCCCATACAGTTTGGGACGACCGCATATGCAGGTCGAACATTTCTTTGATTATATATTCGGTCAAGGAATGATTGGTTGCGTGCGGGGAAACAAATTCTTTCAGGTCTAAAAAATTTATTTTCATACGAAACGATATTTCAATTTACGTTATATCATTGCAGGCAATCCGTCAATAATTAATAATATCTTTATATGCGTCTTT
>JAJZLA010000110.1 GCA_021803845.1 bacterium
TGGCTTCGAAATTTTTAATAGACGCTATAAAAGAGACGGTTCCTATATGGAAAAAAGAAATATTCGAAGAAGGCGGTAAATGGAAAAGAATATGAAAGAAAAGCTTTATCTCGGCATAGATATAGGTTCTACCACCGTTAAATTTGCAATTTTAGATGATAATCTTAATCTTATAAAGAAAGATTACGTAAGATCTAACGGCGAATCAATAAAAACGGCTTATGACGTTTTAAAAAAAATATTCGACGAGTATCCTAAAAATCTTTTTGCCGGAATAGGAGCGACGGGTTCCGGTTCACGCACTCTGGGCGCAGTATTAGGCATTCCGAACATAAACGAATTAGTGGCGCAAACGGAAGCCGTTAAGTATCTTTATCCAGACGTTAAAACCGTAATAGAAATTGGAGGGCAGGATTCCAAATTTTTAATGCTCAGGAAAAACGAAGAAACCGGACAGATATTTTTGGAAGACTTTGGGCTTAACGATTTATGCGCAGCCGGCACAGGTTCTTTTCTCGACCAGCAGGCGGAAAGACTTCATATAAATATAGAAAACGAATTCGGCAATATGGCATTGGAGTCTAAAAATCCCGCTAAGATTGCGGGAAGATGTACGGTTTTCGCAAAGTCGGACATGATACATCTTCAGCAGGTTTCTACACCTCTATCCGATATCGTCGCCGGACTTTGTTATGCGGTTGCAAGAACTTTTATAGGAACAGTAGCGAAGGGTAAAAAATTTGAAAGACCCGTCATTTTTCAAGGCGGCGTTGCATTTAACAAAGGCATGATAAGAGCCTTTAAAGATATTCTCGAGCTAAAAGACGGCGAACTCATAATACCGGAACATCATACCGTTATGCCGGCTATAGGCATAGCTATAATTTCGCGCGACGAAAAAGATTTTAAATTTAACGGGTTAGATCCCCTCAGGGAATTTATCGAAAAAGATAAATCTTCCGGCAGATACAGGGAAAGATTGAAATCTATTCAATTTGCGGATGAAAAGTTTAATATTGCGGAAATGGATGTTTTAAATTCCCTTAAATCTCTTTCCGGCAGTAATATTCCGGTTTATATAGGCATAGATACCGGCTCCGTTTCTACGAACATAGTTTTGTTAGACGAAAATAAAAATCTATTAGTTAAAAAATATAAAAAAACAAACGGCAAACCAATTGAAATCGTAAGGGATACTCTTTACGAAATTTATCTTGAACTAAAAAATTTCAATATAGGCGCTACGGTAAAAGGGATATGTACGACCGGTTCCGGGCGCTATTTAATAGCCGATTACGTAGGCGCCGACATCGTAAAAAACGAAATAACGGCACAGGCCGCGGCATCTATATTTATAGACAAAGACGTCGATACCGTTTTTGAAATAGGCGGTCAGGATTCAAAATATATCAGGATTAAAGACGGGGTCGTAGTGGATTTTGAAATGAATAAAGCATGCGCGGCAGGCACGGGTTCATTCTTAGAAGAACAGGCTTTAAAACTTAATATCGATATTATAAAAGAATTTTCTGATAAAGCCTTTAACGCCACCAGTTCTTGTAATCTAGGCGACAGATGCACCGTATTTATGGAATCCGACCTTGTTTCGCATCAGCAAAAAGGGGCAAATAAAGACCAGCTTATAGCCGGATTAGCCTATTCTATAGTCGAGAACTATTTAAATAAAGTAGTTCTGGGAAAACCTATAGGCGGACACATACTTTTTCAAGGAGGAGTAGCTTTAAATAAAGCCGTAGTAAGCGCTTTTGAAGCGCTTCTCGGAAAAAAAATTATAGTTCCGCGGCATAACGAAGTAACCGGCGCTATAGGCAGCGCCCTTATAGCTTTTACCAATAATTCCGAGTCTAAGTTCGTCGGTTTCGATTTAAGAAACAGAAAATACGCGCAGGAATCTTTTGAATGTTTAAAATGTTCGAATTTATGCGACGTTAATAAAGTAGCGGTTGAAAATGAACCTCCCCATTATTACGGAGCAAGATGCGACATATTTGAAATAGATAAAGCTAAAACGAAAAAAGGAGATAATTTTTTTAAATATAGAAAGGAACTTTTATTAGAGGGATATTCGGATGTCAACGAATTCGACTATTCTAAACCGCGTATAGGAATCCCTTTCTGCCTCGAAACTTATGACCTTTTTCCTTTTTATAACGAATTTTTTAGCAGGTTAGATTTTAACGTTATTTTATCTACGGAAACAAATAGAAATATAATAAATTCATCTAACATGCTTTCTGTTACCGATACCTGTTTTCCGGTAAAAGTAGTAGCCGGTCACGTAAAAAATCTAATAGATAAAAAAATAGACGCGGTTTTTCTGCCGGCTTTGGTTAACAGGGAAAAAAATCATGATTTTCAAAAAAATACATATCAATGTCCCTATATCCAAGGTGTTCCATACATTGCAAAATCGTTGCTTGAGTTTAATAAAATACCTGTTATTTCGCCGGAGGTGAGGCTTTTAGGCGATAAACACGATTACGATTTAACTATCGACCATTTTTTAAAAAATCTTAAAAAATTCGGTGTACCGAAAAATAAAATTATTGCCGCTTTTGACAAAGCGATTAATAAACAGAAACAATTTTTTGTAAGATTAAAAGCTAAAGGCAAGGAAGTCTTGGAAAATTACGATGATATTACGGTATTGATAGGAAGGCCTTATAATACCCAGGACGAAGGAATTAACTTATCTATGTCCAATAAAATTTCTTCTCTCGGCAAAACAGTAATGCCTATGGATTTTCTTGATATCGAAGGCGTTTCTATTTATGAAGAACATGATAATATGTTCTGGCATTCGGGGCATAAAATTTTATCGACGGCTAAAATAATCGCAGATAATCCAAAATTGAATGCAGTTTATATTACTAATTATGCATGCGGCCCGGATTCTTTTATAAAAACTTTCTTTGCGGAATATATGAAAAACAAGCCTTATCTTGAAATAGAAATTGACGAACATAATGCAGATGCCGGTTACATTACGAGATTGGAAGCTTTTTACGACAGTATTAAAGATTTTAAAATAAAACCTGAAAACGTTTGACATTTTTTTTATATTATATAATAATGAATATTATATAAATAATATTTTAGAGATAGAATGAAGCATCAAATTAATTCGCGGTTAAACGATATAGTTTCAAAAATAAAAAAAATGGGGTACAGTCTTACGCCTCAAAGGCTTGAAATTATTAAAATAGTCTCGGAATCGAAAAGTCATCCTTCGGCGGTGGACGTTTACGGTAAACTTAGAAAATCATATCCAATGATTTCATTAAATACAGTTTATAAAAATCTTTCCCTATTGTCTGCTATACATGAGGTTAAGGAAATAAGAACTTTGCAAAATTCGGTGCATTACGATGGAGATATTTCATTGCACGGTCATGCTATATGCGAAAAATGCGGCAAAATAATGGACGTTAAAATAGACGAATCGGATTTTAAAGGATTTTTTGAAACAAAAATAAAAGAAAATTTTAAAGAAAATTATTATATTAACAATTACGGATTAGAATTTTACGGTTTATGCGGCTTATGTTATAACGAAACTGCAGCAGATGAAAACATTTCCGGTCAATCTTAATTTTCGGTTACATAATCGTAACCCTTCAAAATAGTTTGAATCATATTTTTCTTTAAAGCGTCGTTTTCGGAAAACAAAGCCGTTTGTCTCAAAACGGAATCGAGGTCTAAAAGACTGCTTTTCGATATAAAAGCTCCTATAAGGGCAATATAAGAACTTATCCTGTTTTTCCCCATCGAATCTTGGTCGATTATGTTTTTTAGCGGTATTCTGTAAATATTTTCCGTCTTCTCTTTTAATTTTTGCGAAGTCGTTTCATTGTCGGTCAGCCAGAAATCGCATACGTTAAACGAGGAGTAATCCGAAATCAAAAGCGTATTTTTTCCGATAAAAGGATAGTAGTTTAACAACGATTGAAAATCTAAACTTATAACGGCATCGATATTATTAAGGCAGCTTATCGATTCAAATTTACCCACCTTTATAACCGCATATGTCATACTGTAATTGGATATATTAGACGCAGGTTTGATAAGCAAAGACACGTTGAAGTTTTCATTTTTTAACGAGTAATAAAGAAATTTACTCAAGTAATTTATTTCTTTAAAGTCCGCTCCGTTTAGGATGAGATTATAGTTAATATTTTCCATAAAGTTCTATAGATTAATTTTACTTTCTAACGATTTTTTTACTTTAATTTTTTTACGTTTTTTTGATTTAATTGCATTATGCGGACATATATAGATGCATAATTTGCAGAAATTACAAATTTCAGATTCTATAAATATATCTTTGTTTATATCTATCTTTATAGCGGGGCATTTTGTTTTTTGATAGCAGAGTCTGCAGTCGAATTTTTTGCAAACTGCATTGTTTACGATAAGATAAGATTTATAATTCAAATCTCGTCCGGATTTTGCATTATTAAAACAATCGTTATCTATAAATATTAACGGCGCACTACCTTGCGCTGCATTAAAATCTTTTAGCCCGCATTTTTTTATAATATTTTTTTTAATAGATTTTAAAGCAGGATTTAAAATTAAGTTTTCCGCATTAAAATCATAATCGAATATAGATTTATACACGACAAATACAATCCTGCCGTTTGTTTTTGTTCCGTTATAAATTTTAAGAAATTTGTCTAAATTTTCATAAAATTTTAGCGAAGAAATAAAAACATAAAAATTTTTATTTAAATCTTTCGAATTCATTGTATACGAGAAAAAAATAGGATTATTGTTTATTGCTATATTGTTAAAAGAAAATTTTAAAGCGCTGGATTGCAATAAAGAAAAGCATCCGTATTCTCCGATTAAAACATCGTTTTCCGAATTCCCTATTTTTTTCTCTAGATATGTTAAAAAAGAAAATAGATTGCATCCGACGCAAAAAGTTTTAGGCGTTTTTGAGTCTTTAATCTCGAAGTCGTCGGAACAAAAACCCAACTCTATGCCGCTATTGTTTTTATCCTCTACGACCGATAAATTTTCATAGTTAATTACGTTTTTGTTATTTTTAATTATATTTATAAGTTGAAGATTTAGCAGCGAATATGAGTCGAATATATATATATTCTTATAAAAACTGCCGCATTCGGCTTTTATAATTTCATTTAATTCAAGATAGCTTATCGGATTAAGCAGATAAAATAAAATAATGTCGCAATTTTTAGAAAATTTTTTATTTTCTATTATACCATGAAAATTTTTTGCGTCGGTTAAAATAAGGTTATTTTCGCCTGAATTTTCTGAGCTTTTTTTAAAAAATTCTATATGTTTTCCTGTATTTTTAAACGATTGTATATTTTGAAGGAGTCCTTTATCTTCATCGTTATTTTTAGAATATGCGTCCGCAAGATTTTTTAGAGCGAAATCCGGCCTCGATGCCGTCCTTTCGGTGTATTCTTTTTTTTCTTCAAGAATATATTCGTTCATTACTGAATCGTTCAGATAAAATATAACCGGAAGTTTTAGTTTTTCCGACAGTTCAAAATAATAAGGAATATAATCGATAAAATTTGAAACTTTATAATAGTTATAAACGGGGAAAACACTTTTAAAATTAAAAGAAAATTTTTTTAATCCCTGTTTTTTAAAAAGAAACAGTACCGTGCCGCCTTTTAGCGCTTCATTTTTAACAAAATATTCTTCTAAATGTTCATAATTAAAAAATGAAATATCGTATGCAAAAACCGTAGCCCTGCGGTTAGTTACGGAAAGAGAATAAACTTCAGTCCATAAAAAATCGAGATTATATTCGACGTTTAAAGGAGAAACTGCCGGAATTTCCGGCATTGCCTTTGCAATATTATCTTCTAAGAATATATTACTTATTCCGTTGTTTAAAGTTCTTTTTATTATATATTCAACGCCGGAAATAAACTCGCTGTCAATATTTTTGACGGCGAGTTTATTTCTTTTACCAAAAATTCTCATAAAATTTATTTTATAAATATTATTGCATTAATATTACATTAAATCGATGGGTTCTGCGCCTTCGATTTTTGTTATTTTAACGTTTTTCTTTGCTACGGACATTATAGTAGCAAATACGTTAATGCCGAGCAGCGTAAACATAACTATTGTAAAGCCGTGCAAGAAACCAATATTGGCGATTT
>JAJZLA010000111.1 GCA_021803845.1 bacterium
CCTTGTTTGATTAATTGAACTTTTTAAACGTGCACGATTTAGTTCAATTTATATTATAGTTTTATTATATAAAAATATTTTTATATAGTCAAGCTAAATATAAAAAAAAATTTATATAATAGACATTAAAACCATAAGCAGCCCAAAAATTGTTATTATCCATCCCTGATATAATCTTAAGGTTCTGGTATTTAAAATACGGGATGTTATTGCGCCTAGTTGAGACCCCGTTATCGCTCCTGACCCCAGAAATATACAATATAATAAAATATCCCGGCTTATTTTAATGTAAGAAAAATGGATTATTGCGCCGATAGAAGACGTTAATATCATTGCGGATAATATCGTCGCGAAAGCAATTCTGGGAGGTATCCGCTCAACTGACGTCAGAAACGTTCCCGATATCATGCCAATTCCAATCCCCGCAAATCCCGAGAAAAATCCGGCAATCAAAGACATTGCGGCTGTTATTTTCGGGTGGGGCAACAGAAGTTCATTCGAACTTCCTTTATAGTTTCTTAATGCACCTGTTACGATTATTTCCGTTTTTTTTGTTTGTTTATTTGTAAAGTACAAGGATAAAAAACCGATAATGGTAACAATGAATGCGAAGAGTATTTTAAAACCCCTTACGTTTACATAATTAGACGCTACAGAACCTATTATTACGCCCGGCGGCATAAAACCGGCAAGAACGGCGAACAATTTTTTGTTTACAGTTTTTTCTTGCAAATGCTTTATGGTGCCCCCCACGGAACTGACAATTATTGTAAAAAGACTTAAACCGCTTGATTCAACCGGAGATAAATGCATATAAAAAATAAAAAACGGCACTAGTAAAATGCCTCCCCCAAGACCGACTATATTTGCGATAAATCCGATAACTGCGGAAACCATAAACAATGTAGTTAAAATAAACGGCAAATTCTGCATAATATTATTGTCTTACTGCGGCTTAATACTGCTATGTTTTCCCCGGTTCAACCCCATCCCAAGAACGTTATATATCTGTATCACGTCTTCCCTGAGCAATAAATTCTGATTGGTAAGATTATATTCGGCGTTAAGAAGATTGAGTTTATATCCGAGATAAGTTAAATAACTGTCCATCCCCGTTCTGTACCGGACTTTATAAATTTTATCGAGATTTTCGGCAGACCTGTAGTTTTTCTCATAAACGGACAGAGTTTCTCTGTCTTTACCGTAAGACCCGAGAGCATTGTCGGTTTCCTTAAAAGCATTTATAACCGTGTCCCTGTAATTAAGAACTGCCTGTTTATACTGCAACTTAGACCTTTTGTACTGCCCAATGTTTTTTTTGTAATTAAACAGCGGCTCCAAAATATCCAAGCCGTAACTCCAAGCGTTTGTTGTATTTGCTATAAAATCCGACAAGCTGGTGCTTGTGTAACCGAAATCGCCCGTCAGAAAAAATATGGGAAAAAAATTAGCAAGACTTATTTTTTTTGCATAGGCATATGACAAAACATTATATTCGGCAACTTTCACGTCGGGTCTTCGAGCCAGCACCGATGACGGCAGATTGGGCGGTATTAATCTAGAATATTCAGTTGTTCCGAAGTTTTTAAATTTTAATTTTATTTTAAAGTTTTCCGGATACTCCTCGAGATAATAAGCAAGCGTATTTTTAATTATTATCCTTTCCCTCATAAGTTCATTCAAACCGGATTTTATATTGTTCATTTGCGTTTCTGCGTTATCGATGGGCTCGATATTTTCGATGCCGCTCTTATATAAATTCTTATTCAGCGATAATATTTTTTTAGCAGTTTTAAACTGCTCCCGCAGAATAGAAATATTTGAACTAACTGCGCATAATTGAAAATAAGATACAGACACATTGCTTAAAAGCGTAAGTTTAACGATGCGGGCGTCCTCCCTTCCGATTTTTACTCCGGTTTTAGCCTGATTAACGGTGTTGCCTATAGAATTCCATACATCCGCTTCATAAGAAGCCGATGCGCCTATTTGGAACATATTGTAGATATTTTGCCGGGGAATTTGAAAGGGTCCCTGAAATAACGAGGGTTGGTTTCTCGAAGCCGAAGAATTAAGGTTAAACTGCGGAAATAGCCCGGCTTCATTTTCTTCTACATAAGTTTTGGCAACCTGAATGTTTTTAACCGCAATCTTATATGTTATATTTCTTTTTAAAGCGCGGCGAACTATCGCGTTCAAAACCGGGTCGTCAAAATTTTTCCACCAGTCGTTCTTTACCGCATATGCCGACGGTTTCAATGCGTTCATAAATTTAGCGGGCGAGGCTACCTTAATCTTTTCCGGCGCGCGGAAAAAAGAACATCCTGAAAAAAATATAATACTCCCTGATAACGAGCATATTAAAAAGAAGAAAAATATTTTTAATCTCACTTTTTTTCTCCGATATAAACGTCAACTAATTCTCCCGGAAATAAATTTAAGTTCCCTGGTTTTTTAAATTTAAATACGACCGGCAATACTCTTACGTCCACTTTTTCAGTTCTCTGGTTTGAAAGCTCTATTTTAGGAACGATATAAGGTTCGACCCTGACGAATTCAAGGGGAATCTTTACGTTGGACCCCCTGACAAACAGCACCGCCTTCATTCTTGAACCCTGCGGCAGCTTGGATACTAATATTTCATCTATATAGCATTTAACTTCCATAACGTCCGCCGAACCCTCGCCCATAACAATAACCGGCTCGTAGCTCTGAGTATAAGTTCCGTAGCTTCCCTGCGGAGAAATATAATCTCCAGCCGCCGTTTTAATTAACAGTATATTGCCGCTGACCGGAGCTTTAAGGATATATTTATTTAATAGCGATTCGCTCGATTTATAGGATTTCATCAAAGAGGCGTATAGCGCTTCCTGATTCCGTATGTCGTAAATCCATGCTCCAGCCTTTACAAGTTTATACTGGTCTATTGCCGTTTTATAGCTTGCTTTTGCCTCGTAATAAGAATCTTTTGCCGTATCGAGGGTATTTTTGCTGATAGATTCGGGGTTTAGACGGTAAGCAGATAAAATCTTGCCCAGCTGGTCTTTCTGCAGTTTAACCTGCGAAGCCGCATATTTAACTTGCGAAGCCGCAACGGTTAAATTTACGTTTCTCGGCTCAGCTTTTAACTCCTGAAGCAGTGCCAATGCCGCATACGCCTGCGCCTTTATCTGTTCCGTCGCATATTTTTGCTGTGAGTCGTCTATTTTTATCAAAGGGATTCCTTTCTTAACAAACTCCCCTTCCTTTACGAAAATTTTTACCACCCTGCCGGAAACTTCGGGAAATATATTGATATTTTCCCCGTTATTCTGATAGCTCTCAGTTATTCCTTCGGAGTATATTCCTTTTGAATAAGGGTTATAAGAAACCGAAACGGGCGGAAGCACTTTTAGTTTTCTATTATAAATATATGCGCTTATAAGACCTGCCAGAATTCCGGCTACGGCAATTATATATATAATTTTATTTTTCATACATACCTCCTTTCCATTCATCGGATTGTTTAATTTTGCCGTCCTCCATATGGATAATCCTGTCAGCAAATTCATATATTCTTGCATCGTGCGTAACTATTATTATCGTCCTGGACTCGTTCAGCAGATTCGATTTAACGAAAGATATTATCTGCCTGCCTGTTTCTCCGTCGAGGGATGCGGTCGGTTCGTCGAAAATAATCAAATCGGGTTCGGAAACTATAGCGCGGGCTATAGCTACCCTCTGCTGTTCTCCCCCGCTTAATTTATAAGGGGGGAGTTCCCCTTTGCCGCCTAAGCCTACTATTTCAAGATATTTTAATGCTTTTTTTATGGAGTCGTCCCATGAAATTTTTTTTAATATCAGCGGAATTGCGACATTTTCGGCGGAAGTTAGTTTCGGAAACAGGTGGTAATCCTGAAATACGAAACCGATGTTGTTAAGCCTGAAGCTCGTAAGCTCGTCTCCGTTCATTTCCCATATATTCCTGTCCTTAACTATTACAGTGCCTTCATTTGGCCTGAGTATTCCGGAAATTACGCTAAGCAGGGTAGTTTTTCCGGAGCCGGAAGGGCCTATTATAAATAATATTTCCTTATAATACGCTTCCAGGCTTATTTCTTTTAAAGCGTACATTTTATTATCCCGGTCTCCAAACCATTTTACTATGTTAAAGGCTTTAAGTATGGTTTCCATTTATCCCCTGAATATATCGAAAGGCTCTATTTTTAAAACTTTCCTGATACCGAGGTAACTTGAAAATCCGGCTATCAGAAGCACCATAAAAAAAGCAATCGTCAAACTTGTGTAATTGACCATAGCCACATAATTAGGGACCCTGAGTTTGGCAAAAGCAATCATCATCGAAGATAATAAAATGCCGAAACCGTATCCTATAAAACTGACTACGGATGCCTGAAAAAGAAGCATATATATCAATTCTTTCTTCTGTGCGCCTATAGCTTTAAGGGCGCCGAATTTTTCCATATTTTCCAGAACAAAGGCGTAAAAAGTCTGGCCGGCTATAGACAGCCCCACTATAAAGCTGATTAGCGTCATAAGCCCTATATTCATGCCCATGCTGGTTTTATATATATAATAATTCTTTATCTTGCTTTCAAAATCGCCCTGGGTTAAAGCTAAATAACCTAAATCGCCGACTTTTCGTTCGATGTAAGGTATATCCGTTTTTTTCTTGGGGTCTAAAATAACGTAAGACATAACGTAGCGGGTGTTCGGCAAATCCTGAGTAGCCCTTGAATATGTGGTATAAAGCGTGGGTATCCCGAACAACCCGGAACTCGGCGTGGCAGTCTTCGCAAGAGCGACTATAACTCCTCGGTAGTCGTTAACTTCAAACGTCGTACCTATAGGCGGACTGTCCAACAGATTGTAATTTGCGTCTTTAAGCGCGATAAAAGCGTGGCTTTCGTATATATTTTTGATGTTCCCGTCGATTATAACCGGCCTTCCGAAGAGGGATGTATCGTCTAAGCCTATAATAGTGGCATACTGGTATTTCCCGCTATTTAATTTTACGAGTCCGCCGCCGAAATATATAGGTTCCGCAAACTTTACTCCTTTAATGCTCCTTACGTAATCAAGCACGTAATCCGGCAAAGGAATGCTGTTGGCAACGGTTTCCACCGATGGATCCATTACCCACATCTGTGCGCCCACATTAGCTACCGAAGATACTGACGATTCCAGGATTCCGGCAAACATGGAAGTCATCTGATTCATCAGAAAGACCGCAAACGTAACGCCTATAATAATAGTCAAAAACTTCCCTTTATCGTTAACAAGAAGTTTTAACGCTATTCTGAATAGACCCCGCATACCTGCTAAATTAATTACGGAGCTTTTGATATAACCTGCGGCTTTTTTCGCACTTTTTAACATATATTGAATACTTCAATAAATAAGCGTTATATAATTAAGTATATCGCAGTATCTTTATAAATCAAAAATTTTTTATATATTGAATATATCTTGCATTATGTTATAATTTTATGTAAATAAAATTAAAATAAAATGGAAAAGATATGCCTTATAAATCCGATACGGTAGCTTTTTCGGGCCTTTTGCAGTGGGGGGCTGTCGAAAAACTTATAGAAGACGTTAAAAATTCCGGCTCGCAATGGCATTATGTCTATACCCAGACGGACGACGAAAAGGGCGAAATGGACGCCGGAGCGGCAGCCGAATTTTTAAGGGAAAGGATGGACGAAATAAAAAATCTGGATAAGATTTGCGGATGGTTTTACGTCCACACAAAAGACGAACCGTCTATAATAAAAATTTACCATCCGAGAATGTCCGGAGGCGGCTGTTCTTTAACTACGCCTCCGCCCTGGATTATCGTTTCAAAGGAAAAACCTGAAGATATAGCGGACTTGGAATCTTACAAGCCCGTAATAAAACCGGCGAAGAAATGGTTTAACGGTCGTTTTGCTAAGCACTGATTAAATCATCTTTGCTAAGCATGGGGTAGTGCTTTTTATTTAATGTTTACTCCCTCATTTTTACCGCAAGCTCTAAAAGCTGTTCTATTACTTCGGCTGTTTCTATATTTTTGTTTGTATAAGCCTTAATCGCCTTGTTTAAAAGTTCCGAAAAAGACCTTGCCTGAATCAGATTTTTCTTCTGCCTGATTTTTATCT
>JAJZLA010000112.1 GCA_021803845.1 bacterium
GCCATTTCGTATTTTGCCTCCAAAGACACTTTAAATCCGATATCCGCCATAGAAACCGCCATTAAGGAATTTACTTCGGGAGATTTAGACACCAAACTGATTATCAATACAAACGACGAATTTGAAGGCATAGGCAGAGGTTTTACGGAAATGGCTATGACCGTTAAAGACAGGGAAGAAAGAATGCAAAAGTACAATTCATTCTCAGATTTCCTGGTAGGCTCTTTGGATTTCGATAAAATAATATCCTCGACTTTAAATATTTTAGAGGAACTGTTGAATATATCTTCCGGCATAATATACGTTTACAGCAAGAGCGGCAATTTTGCTACATCTGCGGAAGGACTGAACATAGATAATAACGAAACTAACGAAACGGACATAAAAACAAAAACGGACAAACCTGACGGCGAGGGCCTGTCCGTCGCATCGCCCGAAGGCGAAGAGGGTTTTCTGATACCCTGGCGGTTCTACGGCATAAGGAAATTCGCAGCCAATAAGATAAGCGCCTCCGAAGGAATGGCGGGGCATTGCCTTAAAGGCAGAAAGACGATATGGTTTAGAGATATTCCGGAGAACGCTATGATTTTAAAAGAAAAACTTTTAGAAAATGGCGGGGAAGGAATGGCTATGGATTACGGTTTTTGCGAAGTGTTTCCAAGAGATATAGTCTGGCTTCCTTTGTACGTCGGCGATATAAACATAGGTGTTTTGATGGTTTCTTCCATTCACGGATTCAAAAAAGAAGATATAATATTTTTAGAACATGCCGTTAAAGAGCTTTCGGTGGCCTTAGACAATGCAAAGATACACATGAAGATAAACGAGCTTTCTATTACCGACGAACTGACTGGGCTTTACAACAGAAGAAAAATGGACGAGGTTTTGGAATCAGAGTTCAACAAGGCAAAAAGATACGGGAGCAGTTTATCGGTTATGATATTAGATATCGACCATTTTAAGCAAGTTAACGATTTTTACGGACATAAGGTAGGCGATATAATTTTATCTCATATAGGTTATATTTTAAGGCGGAATATAAGAAACATAGATATTGCCACAAGATACGGCGGAGAGGAGTTCGTCGTAATTTTGCCGCAAACCGATTTTAACGGAGCTGTCCTTTCGGCTAAAAAATTAAAAAATCTGATAAGAAGTCAGCGGTTTACCCAAGTGACGGGCGAGGTTACTATTTCAATAGGAATCGCTACTATGCCGGACGAAAGAATAAACAGCATAGACGATATTTTAAAAATTGCCGACGATTTTCTTTACGAGGCTAAAAACAGCGGCAGAAACAGGATAATAGGCGAGCATAAAGGGAAAAAGGTAGAGATAGCGGGAGACGACGATGCCGATAATTTTTAATGATTTTCACTAAAATAAAATTGCTAACGCATTATTAAATAAATTATTATGACATGGAAAAAAATAATGCCGGAATAGATATAGGCGGAACAAATTTAAGGTGCGGAATATTAGGAGAAGGCGGGACGGTAAAGAGCCGGTTATCGGTTTCATTTCCAAAATCGTTGAACGAAGCCGAAAAACAGGTCGATTTCATAATAGGTAACGTTAAACAATTTTTATCGGCAAACGAAAAATACGGCGTTAAATCTATAGGAGTCGGAATAGCGGGGCAGATAGATGATAAGACTGGCTCTGTTTTGTTTTCTCCCAACCTGAACTGGCATGAAGTTCCGCTAAAGTATATACTGGAAAAAGAAACCGGCTTGGACGTTTATATAGCAAACGACTTAACTGCTATTACTTTCGGGGAGTGGAAGTTCGGTTCAGGAAAAGGAGAAGATAACATTATATGTATTTTTGTCGGAACCGGTATAGGTTCGGGAATTATAATAGACGGGTCTTTATATTCAGGCTGTTCTAACGCCTCAGGGGAGATAGGGCATATAACTATTGTTTCGGGTGGAAGAAAATGCACCTGCGGAAACTACGGCTGTCTCGAGGCGTATGCCGGAGGACTCGGAATAGCAAATATAGCCAAAGAAAGAGCCGCCGCAGATATAAACGGCTTTAAAAATATAATAAATGCGGCCGGAGGCGGTATCGACGGAATATCTGCCGAAACTGTCGCAGATGCTTATAAAGCCGGAGATAAAAAAGCCGCAGAGTTAATTAGAGAAACGGGTGTTTACCTGTCGGACGGAGTAATAAGCGCGATAAATTTATTGAATCCCTGCGTAATAATACTCGGAGGAGGAGTTATAGACGGTATTCCAGGCCTGTACGACACGGTTAAAAACGAAGTGGGCAAAAGGGCGCTTAAGGCGTCGATATCAAAACTGAGGATATTAAAATCAGGATTAGGAGGAGAAGCCGGGATTATAGGCGCCGCAGGTTTAGCCGCAATGCACGCCATGCATTGCCTTTAAATATAAGCCTCTCCCTCTTCGTACGCAAGATTTTCGAAAGACGTATATTTATCGATATAGGAAAGTTTGACGATGCCGGTAGGACCGTTTCTCTGCTTGCCGATTATCAACTCGGCTATGCCTTTGTTTTCCGTATCTTTTTTGTAAACCTCTTCCCTGTAAACAAACATAATTAAATCGGCATCCTGTTCTATAGCTCCGGATTCCCTAAGGTCCGCAAGCTGGGGTTTCCTGTCCTGCCTCGATTCGACCATTCTGTTTAGCTGCGAAAGAGCTATTACCGGGATATTTAGTTCTTTCGCAAGGCCTTTTAAAGAGCGCGAAATATCCGCTATGGCCTGTTCTCTCGATTCTATGTTATGGGAAGCTTTCATAAGCTGAAGATAGTCGATAATAACTATTTCTATATTTTTTTCTCTTTTTAACCTGCGGGTCTTGGCTCTTAGCTCCGTTACCGTTATACCCGCGCTGTCGTCTATATATATTGGTATATCTTTGAGTATTTCGAGGGCTTTATATATGTTTTCTATGTCCGGATTATGAATTTTGCCCCTCCTCAGAAAGGAAGAGTCTATTTTTGCCGTCATAGCCAGAAGACGCGTAGCAAGCTGTTCTTTAGACATTTCGAGCGAAAAGAAAGCGACGGGGATTTTTTTGACCGCTATGTTTTTCGCAATGCAAAGAGAAAGAGCCGTTTTTCCCATAGAAGGTCTTCCGGCTATAATAATCAGGTCGGACGGTTGAAAGCCGTTCGTATATTCGTCCAGGTAGTTTAATCCGCTGTGAATCCCGGTAATAACATCGTCTTCATGCTTTTTTAGGGTAAGCTTTTTAAAATAATCGTATATTAGCGGATAAACTTCTACATAATTTTTGGGAGAGTCCTTTTCCGTTGCGTCGAATATAGTTTTTTCGGTAAAATCTATTATATTTTCTACGTCTTCGGTCTGTTCGTAGCATTTCTGCCTGATTTTATTAGAAGCGTTAATAAGATTCCTTAAGGTTGATTTTTCCTTTACGATTTTTGAATATTGTTCGATATTAAAAAGCCCGGCAGGCATTTCAAAAAGGGAAGACAGGTAGTTGTTGTAATCGAAATCAGAAAAACCCTTAGAGAAATCGGAATCTTTTTCTAAGCTGTTTAAAATCGTAATTATATCTACGGGCTCGCTTTTTTCGCTTAATTTTGCGATTACTTTAAAAATTCTGGAATTTATGCTGTCGTAAAAATCTTCGGGAGAGATAATTCCCAGTACCGAATTTATCTGGGAATTATCTATTAATATCGAGGAAAGCAAAGCTTTCTCCGCTTCTATTGAATTAGGCGGAACAATGTTTATAAAATCGTTAGACCCTTTTTTTCTGTCTTTGCTTTGCATAAATACATAAAGGTAATGCTCAAATTTTTAAATTTCCGGTACCGCGTTGACTTTAATCTCCGCGACTATATCCCTTGAAAGTTTAATTTTAACTGTTTGAATGCCGAGTTCTTTTATCGGATTGTCGAGATTAATTATTTTTCGGTCAATATTAAATCCGGAGTCTTTAAGTTTATTTTCTATATCGACCTTCGTTATGCTGCCGAATATTTTTTCGTTCTCGCCGACTTTAACCGGTATAGTAATTTCTGTTTTTTCAAGATTATTTTTAATTTCCGTTAGTTCGGCGGTTATTTTGGCTTTCTTTTTTTCTATTATTTTTTTCTCGTGTTCAACGGTTTTAACGTTGGAATTTGTCGCCGGTATCGCAAGATTTTTAGGCATTAAAAAATTTCTTGCGTAACCGTCGGCAACATTGACTGTTTCTCCCATAAAACCTAAATTTTGTACATCTTCTTTAAGTATAATTTTCATATTAAATACTAACCCCCTTTTTGTTAGTTTCTATTTTTCTAAAATCAAACCACATATCGAAAATTCCAGTCATTATAATAAATATAATTATTGGATTGCTGAAAACAAAAATTATTATGTAGCCAAGAATTCTTAAAAAAATATTTATATTTAATTTATTGAAAAAGAAAGAAATTATCGTCAGCCCCTGGACTAAATAAACAGAAGAAGACAATAAAATTATATTATAGCCTATATATTTAAATATGCCAATCGAAAAAATAGAAATTATTATTCCGGCTATAAGAAATAATAAAAAATAGTCAGAAGACCTCCATAACAATAAATTTTCCTTTATTCCATTAAAAAAAGCATTGTTCTTTTTTGATATTTTTTTTAAAAATATAAAACTGAGCCAGACTCCCATCCATGAAAAAATTATTAATATTGCAGGCAAAAGTAAAAAAATAATTTTCATGAGTTTAGAAATTAAAGCCTTCATCTTCAGAGTCGTAAAATATTCCATCCCCATTTTATTATAAACGTCTATGAGCTTTTCCGCCATATTGCCCGAGAAATAATTTAAAGACGAAATTATATCTATTTTACCGGCGAATATGTAAACGGCCGCAAGAGAAAAAGATACGACGAATATAGCCGATACCGGAAGGTAAATAGATTTAGCCGCCCCGTATCCTTTTGAAATCAAATAGGAAAATATATACGGTATAACGACAAATATCAAAAGTTGAATTATTATGACCGATATAAAAAAACGTCCAAAAACGACGTGATTAAAATAGCCGCTGAAGCCTGCCCCTCCGCCGTAGTCCATTAAGAAACCAACTGCAACGGCAACGGATAATAATATAGGTATAAACGAAGCGGGTCCGATAAGAGAAAATAAAAGTATCAGGGTAATGTCGTAATATATATAAAAAAAGGGATTAATAAAAGAATACGTGCCCTCGTATATTGAATTTATAATAAATAAAAACAATAAAAAAGAAAGCAATAAACTTAAAAAAACCGTTTTCGTTTTAAACATTAAATATTAACGGAAGTATAGGGCATTATAGAAACTATTCTAGAAATCTTGATGGCCTTTGATACCCTTCTTTGATGATAGGCGCAGTTTCCGGTAATTCTCCTTGGCATAATCTTGCCTCTTTCGGAGACGAAATTTCTCATAAGCCTTGAATCCTTATAGTCTATTTTTAAGTTTTCGTCCGCACAGAATCTGCATACTTTTTTTCTGGTATATGTCCTGCGTATGAAACCGGTTCCGGCAGGTTTTGTAGTTTTTTTATGCTGATAGTTATTCATTTACTGCTTCCTCCTTATTTTCTTTTTTCGGTTCTATGTCTTTTGTGAATACCACTGTTTGAAATCTGACGCAGTCGTCGGAAATTCTTAAATTTCTTTCGAGTTCCTGTATGAAAGAACCTTTCGCCGAAAAATGCACTAATATAAATTTTCCCCTGTTGAGTTTTTTGATATCGTAGGAAAGTTTTCTGGCGCCCCAATCTTCGAAGTCTAAAAATTCGGCTCCGTTTTTAGACATAACGTCCTTTATTTTATCAAGAAACTGATTTAACCTGTTTTCTTCGATATCAGGGTTAAGGATAATCAGCGTCTCGTATTTTTTTGGAAACTGATGTTCGATTTTTTTTAAAAAATTTTTTTTGACCAATTATGCGGCCCTCCTTAAAAGTGTGCTTATTCTTATTAATATGAAATCAATATTATAATATTTGAAAATTAATTTTGCAATAATTAATTTTTGCTCTCTAAAAGTAAAGAATTTATGTATGTTTCAGGGGTTGAAATACACCGCATAGACTTTTTAAGCTTAAACATATGATTCA
>JAJZLA010000113.1 GCA_021803845.1 bacterium
TTTTCCCTATTGTTTCTTTTTCTAAAATTTTCCATTTCGGCTAAACTCTTAAGATAGTTTGCATTTGCTTCATCGTTTTCTTTTTTTAAATTTTTAAGGACATTTTTTAAATATTTTAAAGTTTTTTCAGCTTCAACAAGATTTTTAGGGTCGGGAATCATATCGATATCGGCATCAGTTTCGATGACGACATTTTCCAGCTCATGCGGTTCCGTTTCCATCTTTTTTCCTAATTCGGATTCTATTTCGGAATCGCCGGCATCATCCTTTATTTTTTCATATTCCGTATTTTCTTCATCTAAACGCATTAAATATATCTCCTTTATTTAATTTGAATGCATGCAATAATTTCAATTCATTAAATTTATCTATTTTTTATATTTTATTTCATATGATGCCGCTTAAAAATTCCGATACAAAATCTATTATAGGAATAACGTGGGAATAATTCATTCTTAGCGGCCCTATTATTCCTATCGACCCTCTAATCATATTGATCTCGCTTATATATGGCGCCGTTATAAGAGAAAGACCGGATATTTCAGACCACTCATCTTCCGAACCTATGAATATCTGTTTTGTTTTGGAATTTTTAGTATGCCCGAGAAGTTTTATTATATTTTTTTTGTCCGAAATTGTTTTTATAAGAAATTTTATCTGCTCGTTATTGGAAAATTCAGGCTCTTCTATTAAATCTCCCTCGGGACCCACGTAAAGACAGTTATCGTAATGCTTATAATCCCAATAACCCGAAACATTTCCAATAGAAGAAAAAATTCCCATATTTAAAATAGAATAAAAATTTTCCTTATCGCTATGCATTTCTTCGATTATTATTTCTTTTAAACCGTCTAAGCTGCAATTTTTCTTTTCGATTATTTCGTTTAATTTATTAGAATAGCGCGTGAGTTCGTTTTGTTTTATATCTTTAGTTATATAAAACGATTTATTTTCCGTAACTCCGTTCGCAAAGACTATAATAGCAAGTATATTTTTTTCTTTTATTCTGATAAATTCTATATGTAAAAGATTAGCTTCCGACATATCAGGCGCCAGAACTACGCCGGCGTAATGGGACAAATCGGAAAGCAGTATGGAAACCTGATTTAATATTCCGTTTAAATCCCTGTTTGCCGAAGTTAATCTTATTTCTATATCTTCTTTTTCTTTAATGGAAATTTTTTCGGTTTTCATCAAACTGTCGACATAAAACTTATATCCTTTAGCTGTCGGAATCCTGCCGGCGGAAAAATGCGGCTGATAAATATAACCGGCTTCTTCAAGCGAGGCCATAATATTTCTTATAGAAGCCGAGCTTAAATTAAGTTTGCTGCTTTCGGCGATAAATTTAGAACCTACCGGACTTGCCGTTCCAAAGTACCCCTCTATTATGCCGAGAAGTATTTCCCTGCTCCTTTCGTTTAAATCGTTATAATTAAATTTTTCCGCTTTTTCTTCCAAAGTTTTCATATATATTTGCAATAAATGCATACTATTCGGCAACAAACTAAACTAAAATTTATCTATATATAATTATTTGCCGCCGATTAGCACTTAAACATACAGAGTGCTAATTATTATTTAATCAATATTTTAACATTTTGTCAAGTTTTATTCTATATTAAAATCGAGCCTATTAACAATATCTAACGATAAAACAAAAACTTTTTTCTTTACAAATTTTTCATAAAAGCATAAAATATAACGATGTTGTCAAAATTAAATAAATTTATTTCTTCGGTTAAACTCGCCGTTTTTCTTTTTATAACAATCGCCGTTCTTGCCATGATAGGTACGTTTATAAATCAAGGCGATACAATAAAACAGTACAAAACTATTTTTTCGCCGACGGTATATCACGTATTATACTGGCTCGGCTTTTTAAATATTTACGATTCATGGTATTTCATCGCATTTTCCCTGCTTCTGATGGTCAATCTTATAGCCGCATCTATCAATATGTTTCCGCGTACGATAAAAGCGGTTTTCGGTCCTTACCCCTCTTTTAAAGAAGTAACGGAAAATAAAAATAATAAAGCGATATATGAGGCTATCGAAACAAAAAAGAGACCGGAAGAAATAAAAGAAATTATAGGTAAAAAATTCGGGGCTTTGCTTGACCAAAAGATAAACGAAAACAAAGATGAAACAAAACTATATTATTCCAAAAATTCTATTTTTAGATTTTCTCCTTACATTGCCCATATAAGCGCAATAATAATCATTATAGGCGTATTGCTAAATTTTAAATATGGATTCAGATCTTATACCAATATTAAAGTCGGGGGAAAAACTAACGTTACTTACCTTTTAAAAAACAACAAACCGATTAAGCTTCCTTTCACGATAAGATTAGACAGATATCGCACGACTTATTATCCTGACGGAATTCCTAAGGCTTACATAAGCACTGTAAGTATAATTCAAGAACATATAAGAATTTTGACAAAAAACATAGAGGTGAACCATCCCTTAACTTATAAGGGCATTACTATCTACCAGGCGAGTTACGGACATTATAAACCCGATAAATACGGTATTTTAGTTGTTAATTTACTGCATATTAATTCTTTTAAAAAAATAATATATGCTTCAACGGGAAAATTCTATAATTCTAAAATAAATAACATTAAATTTATGCTGACCAGGGTTCTTAGAAAAGGTAAAATGTCCTATTTTCCCTATATAATTAAATTAAATAATAAAAAAATTTTAAATTTTAGGATTATACGGGTTAAAAATCAAAATTTCCCGCTTATAATAGCAAGATATAAAAATATCGGCTTTATAATGACTCCGCAATTAAAAACTTACTATTACAGCGGAGTAGAAATAACTAAAAATACTTACGTATCTGTAGTTTGGATAGGATGCATAATTCTTGTGATTTCTTTATTTTTTTCATTTTTCTTTAACCACGAAGAAACATGGATATCGTTTACCGGCATTAATGATGCTAAAAAAACGAAGATTGAAATAATTTCTATCCCAAAAAAGAAATTTAATTCTTTTTACAAAAAATTTGATAAAAAAATAAGTAAAATTAAAAAATTTTTAAGCTAATTTAAAAATTAAGTTTATGGTCAATAGAGGTTATAACTATGATTTCGCCGAATATATCCGTCCTTGACGGATCCTTATATTTTACAGTTTCGCTTCTTTTCGTGTTTGCTTCTTTTATAGGTTATTTTATCTTTTTATTTACCGGAAGCAAAACGATTTCAAAAATATCGTTCGGTATTCTAATTGCGGGCTTTATAGTTCAGACCGCGGCATTCGTTATAAGATGGATCTATGCCTATAAAATCGGGATAGATACGCCGCCGTTGGTAGATCTGTACGACTCCTTAGTATTCTTTGCTTATGTTATTGAAATCGGTTATATAATTTTAAGAATTTTTTACGATTTTGACGCTCTTGGCTTTATAATTACGTTTATAGCATCGTCGGCACTTGCTTTTGCCACTTTTTATCCGCTTGCCACAAGCGCAATAGAACCGACTATTCCCGCACTGCAAAGTTACTGGCTTTTATACCATATTATGACTTTATTCGTTGCCTACGGAGCGTTTGCGGCTTCATTCGGATTAGGGATACTTTATTTAATAAAAAATGGCAGAGAAAACGGCAATAAAAAGCGTGGAAATAGATTTTTATCGCTTTTACCGGAGTCAGCAGTAATAGAAGAATCAATTTATAAAGTAATATCTGTCGGACTAGTTTTTTTAACTGCAGGAATAGTAATAGGTGCCGCATGGGCGGACAGCGCCTGGGGCGGCTACTGGAGTTGGGATCCTAAAGAAACATGGTCGCTTATAACGTGGATGACATACATTTTATTTATTCATGCAAGATTTACTAAAGGATGGGGCGGCAAAAAAATGGCTTGGATCGCCGTCATCGGATTTGCGGTAGTTATATTCTGCTATCTTGGCGTTGATTTGATAATACCGGGATTACATTCTTACGCGACGCCAGGATCGTCCCCTATTTTATAAATAAAATAAAAAAAATATTTTTATTTATTTAAAATAATTACATATATTGTATATGAATAATTCTACAGAAAAAAATTTCAAAACAACTATACTGCCTTTCAGACCTTACGTTTACGATGTTAAGTGCGCAGGAGAAATTAAGAATCTTACGGCTCCGCCGTATGACATAATAAGCAAAGAACTTCAGAACGAACTATATGAAAGGTCGCTCTACAATATAATAAGGCTGGAATACGGAAAGGAATTAGACGGCGACGGCGATAATGAAAATAAATATACCAGGGCATCCCGCTTATTTAATGAATGGGCGGGTAAGTGCATTTTAAAAAGAGCCGCAAAAAACGCTATTTATATTTACTCGCAAATTTTTAATATTGACGGAACTGAATATGAAAGAACCGGCTTTATGTCTCTCTTTAAACTTCCGGAATCGAAAGAAAATAACTCTATATACGGTCATGAGACTACCCTTTCCAAGCCTAAAGAAGACCGCTTTAAGCTTATGGAAACGGCAAATGCGAATTTCAGCCCTATTTTTTCCGTATTCGAAGACAATAATCAAAAAGTTTTGACTATTTTAAAAACGGCTTTATCAGAAAAAGAGGTCAAAAAACTATTCGATTTTATAGACGATAATGGAATCAAAAACATCCTTTACGCAATAGAAGATGAAAAAATCATAGCCGATATCCAAAATGATATGGGTGATAAATCGGTTTATATCGCTGACGGACACCACAGATTTGAAACATGTATTAATTATCGGGATTACGTTAAAAAAAACGGATTAGATAAAAAAGGTATTAATGCCGATTATTGCCTTATGTTTTTTGCGCCTTCCGGACAGAAAGGATTAGTTATTTTACCGACGCATCGAGGTATAAAAGAAAAGAATATAAATATTGAAAATTTTATAGAAATATTGAGTAAATATTTCATAATTAGTGAAACCAATGCGGAAGACCTGATTAACGAGAATAAAAAAACCGGCAAAAAATATGTTTCTTTCGGTTTTGCCCACAAATCAGGAAGAAATTTTATACTCTCGTTTAAAAACGAAACGTCTGACTTAAAAACGATAAACCCATTAGATAATCTCGACGTATCCATTCTTCAGGAATATATTTTAAAAAAAGCTTTAGAAATAACGCAGGAAGAAATCGATAACCAAAAATATATCGTATATGAAAAAGATGCAAAAAAAGCTTTAGAAAAAGTTAAGAAAGGGGGGCTGGAGGCCGTATTCTTTATGAATCCTACTAAGATAGAAGACGTAATAAAAATAGCTTCCTTAAACCTTAGAATGCCTCAAAAATCAACATACTTTTATCCTAAACTAATCAGCGGATTGCTTATTAACCCGCTGATTAAGTAAAGTTAAAATTAAGGCTTTTCTATTGATAACCGTAGCTGCCGTCCGGAGACATTGAGGGCATAACAACTTCCTGCAATATAGCATTATTTTCGTAAATATACTGCATTACATAAATTACTTTTCCTACATTTCTTCCGTACTGCAATTTTTCGTAAACGTTAGGTACGTATTTTATAGTTTTGAACAGTATAGGATAACCGTAAAGATTTTTTTTAATTAAAGAACTTAACGGTATTACCGCCGAATTATTAGAAATAGCAAACTCTAGCCAGCATACTTCGCCAGCGTTAAAAACTACTTCGTATTTAACTTTGTTTATCTTATATTCATATGCCGTTATACCGGAATTTTTATAATCATACTGCGACAGGTCAGGCTGTATAATATAAAGTTTTTTCAAAGAAATCTTCCGTATTTTGTATTTTGACTGCATACTTTTTAAAGTGCCGCCTACCGCCGCATAAACTTTATTGCAGTTAATATAATTTAACGCAAAAATATACCTGTCACAATCACAATTAATGCAAAAATTAAATTTTTTTTAAGAATAATTTTCATTTTTAGCTCCTGGTATAATGTTCACTGTAAGTATCGTGAACATATTTGTTAATTTGATTAATTTTGTTAAAATATTGTTAATTTGTAATATTAAATTAAATCTAACAAGCTTAT
>JAJZLA010000114.1 GCA_021803845.1 bacterium
TTTTTTAATTAAAATAGTATAATAACACGGGCGGATAATAAATCGGCTTAATAACGGGCATAGATTTTATATCTATGCTAAAAGGTAATAGGAATAATAAAATGTCAAGAATAGGAAAGAAAATTGTCGAAATTCCAAAAGAAGTTAAAATAGATCTAAAGAACGGAGTATTTACTTCGTCCGGTCCTCTCGGAAAAGTTTCTAAAAGAATTCCGGAAGGAATAGTATTAGAAATGACGGATTCATCCGTTTCGGTTAAATTAAAAAACAATAATGCCGAATTTGAAAAATTTAGCGGTTTAACGAGAACTATTATTGCTAATTCGGTTATAGGGGTAGTTAAAGGATTTTCAAAGGATTTAGAAATCATAGGAGTAGGTTACAGGGCTGAAGTAAAAAATAAAATTTTAGTTTTAAATCTCGGTTTTTCGCATCAGGTAAATTTTGAAATTCCGGACGGCATAAAAATCGCAGTAGAAAAAAATACTCTCCTTAAAATCACGGGATTCGATAAAGAGCTTGTAGGTCTTGTTGCGGCAAGAATCAGAGAGCTTAAAAAACCGGAACCTTATAAAGGCAAAGGAATTAAATATTCGGATGAAGTTATTAAGCGGAAAGTAGGAAAAGCTTCCGGAAAATAATATAAAAAAACAGAATAGAAAAAGAAGGAATAAAATATGAAAGATAAGATTGAAAAAAGAATTCGCAGAAAAGCGCATATTAAAACCGTAATGAAAAACAACACAAAACCGCGTTTGTGTATTTTTAAAAGTTTAAACAACATTTATGCCCAGGTTTTTTCTTTCGACAATAAAGTTCTTGCACAAGTTTCATCGCTCAATACCGCAGTTAAAGGCAAGATTAAAGGTCACAAGGGAAACGTTGAAACTGCCAAAATTGTAGGCAAAGAAATTGCTGGGCTGTGTTTGCAAAAATCCATAACCGAAGTTGCATTCGACAGAAACGGATATATTTATCACGGCAGAGTTAAAGCTTTAGCAGACGCGGCAAGAGAAAGCGGTTTAAAATTTTAGATATATGAAAATTGGAGGATAATTTGGATAGATTAAACGCTGAAGATTTAAATATTAAAGACAAAGTCATTCATATTTCAAGAGTAGCCAAGGTTGTTAAAGGCGGAAGAAGGTTTGGTTTTTCGGCTTTAGTAGTAGCGGGAGACCCCGATGCTAACTATGTTGGGATCGGACTGGGCAAAGCAAAGGAAGTACCTGAAGCTATAAGAAAAGGAGCAGAACAGGCAAAAAAAAATCTTATCCGCGTTAAGGTTCATAAAAATTCTATACCTCACGAACAGTATGGAAAAAGCGGAGCAGGCTACGTATTTATGAAACCGGCGCCGGAGGGTACCGGAATTATAGCCGGTGGCGCAATGAGGGCTATTTTTGAACTTTCCGGAGTTAAAAACGTTTATGCAAAATCCATAGGTTCTTCTAATCCTCATAACGTTGCAAACGCTACTTTAAAATGCATATCGTCTTTTTTTTATAAAGGCGAACTAAATAAGAGACGAAACAAACAATAATATTTACATTAAGAGGAATACACTATAATGATAAGTTTAAGCGAATTCGGCAGGCATAATAATAAAAAAGTCAAAAGACTTGGAAGAGGAGCAGGTTCCGGTCACGGACAAACTTCTGGAAAAGGAAATAAGGGCCAGAACGCGAGGGCAGGCGGAGGAGTAAGACCCGGTTTTGAAGGCGGACAAATGCCGTACAGCAGGAGAGTTCCTAAAAGAGGCTTTAACAATCCGCTGAAAGAAAAATATGCCGTAATTAATTTTTCTGCTATAGAAAATATAAAAAGCGTCGATATTACAATCGATACTTTAAAAGAAAACGGAATTCTTAAGAAAAATGAGAACAAATTTAAAATGCTCGGCTCAGGAGAGATTAGCAGAAAAATAAATATAGTATGCAATAAAATATCGAAAAGCGCAAAAGAAAAAATTGAAACGCTCGGCGGAAGCGTAAGGATAATTTAAATAAATGGCTCAGAGTTACGAAAATATCGGAAAAATACCTGAATTACGCAACAGGATACTATATACTCTTTTAATGTTTATAGTTTTCAGGGTAGGAGTGCATATTACTACACCAGGCGTAAATCCGGTTGCTTTATCCCAGTTTTTTAGCGCTACAAACAGCAATTTGTTCGGACTTTTTAATATGTTTACGGGCGGAGCTTTAGCCCGTTTTTCTATATTTTCTCTCGGTATTATGCCTTATATAAGTTCCTCTATTATTTTTCAGATGCTTCCGATGGTGGTTCCGTCGCTTGACAGGCTCCAAAAAGAAGGCGAAGCCGGAAGAAAAAAGTTCATGCAATACACAAGGTACGGCACTGTTTTACTGTCTTTATTTCAGTCTATAGGAATAAGTTACGGAATTATGGCAATGAGAAGCCCTGACGGCATGAGGGTAGTTATGCATCCAGGCTTAAGCTTTCTTATTATATCGGTAATTTCGCTTACGGCAGGAACAGTTTTTGTTATGTGGTTAGGCGAGGAAATATCCGAACACGGTATAGGAAACGGTATATCCCTTATAATATTTGCAGGTATAGTAGCGGCTATTCCGGGCGCATTTATGAATACTATAAAGTTCGTACAGACCGGAGAAATAAATATAATGCTACTTATATTAATCGTTGCATTTATGATATTGGTTATAGGATTTATAGTATTTGTAGAATCAGCGCAGAGAAGAATTCCTATCCAGTATGCAAAAAAAATGGTCGGCAGAAAGTTATATTCAGGACAGACAAGTTATCTTCCTTTAAAAATAAATACCCCCGGAGTTATACCGCCTATATTTGCAATGTCGATACTTTTATTTCCGGCTACGATTGCTAATTTTATAAAAATTCCCTTTTTTGAAAAAATATCCGAATATCTTAATCCTAACGGATTAATATATAATATATTTTTTGTAATTTTAATTTTTTTCTTCTGTTATTTTTATACGGCTATAACTTTTAAAGTCGACGACGTAGCAGACGATTTGCGCAAATACGGCGGCAATATACCAGGCATTAAACCCGGAAAATCTACGGCGTCTTTTATAGACAAAATATTAAACAGAGTTACTTTTATCGGCGCAATATACGTTTCGCTAATATGTCTTATACCGACAATATTAATTAATAAGTTCCACGTTCCGTTTTATTTCGGTGGCACGGGACTTTTAATCGTCGTAGTAGTGGCGATGGACACTATAGTGCAGATACAGTCGCATCTTTTATACAGAAATTACGACAGTTTATTAAAAAAAGCGTCAAAAAAATAACTATAATATAAATATAAAAGGGGCAAAAAAAATGAAAAGCAAAATCTTTATTCTTATAGGACCTCCTGGAGCAGGAAAAGGTACCCAGGCTAAAAATATTGCAGTTACAAAAGATTTCGTACTTATATCTACGGGAGATCTATTAAGGGAAAACGTAGAAAAAAAGACGGAACTCGGACAAATAGCCAAATCTTATATGGATAAAGGAGAATTTGTTCCTATCGAATTAGTCGCTAAAATAATAAAGACCAACATTCAGCAGAATTTGAATAAAAAAGGTTTTTTGTTTGACGGATTTCCGAGAGACCTTTCTCAGAACGTTCTGTTGGATAAAATGCTCAATGAGTTTAACCTTGAAGTCGATAAAGTAATTTATATAGACGTTAAAGACGAAGCGATTCTAGACAGATTAACGAACAGAAGAGTATGTCCAAAATGTAAAAAAGTTTATCATATGAAATACAATAAGCCTAAGAACGACGAAACTTGCGATGATTGCGGAATACCTTTAATAACGAGAGACGACGATAAGCCCGAAGTTATTAAAAACAGATTAGCTACTTATCATAAAGTAACGCATCCGCTTGTTGAACATTTTGATAAATTAGGCAAAGTAATAAGAGTAAACGGAGAGAAATCGCCGAAAGAGGTGGAAACCGAAATTCTTTCACTGATTTAACCATATAAATGATCAGTTTAAAAAATAAAACAGATATAGAGGGTATAAAAAAATCAGGGCAAATAGTCAGAAAAGTATTAAATGTGCTGGCGGAAATAACTAAGCCGGGCATAAGAACTATAGAATACGATACAGTCGCCGAACAAATAGCATCGTCGCTAAATGCATCGCCGGCATTTAAAGGATACGGCGGATTTCCTTATTCCGTATGCGTATCCGTCAATGATGAAGTCGTACACGGCTTTCCGTCGCAGAGAAGACTTAAAGAAGGCGACATAGTCAGTTTGGATTACGGCATTTATTATAACGGATATTATGCGGATGCCGCTATTACAATACCGGTAGGAAAGATAAGCGATAACGCATCAAGGCTGATTGAAGTTACTAAAGAGGCTTTAAACATAGGTATATCTGAGGCGGTAATAGGCAATAAAATAAACGATATATCAAAAGCAGTCGAAGAATATGCGGTTACGAATAAATTTTCGGTAGTCAGGGACTTCGTCGGACACGGAGTAGGTTTTAAGCTCCATGAAGATCCTCAGGTTCCGAACTATTATATCGAATCGAACGACGTTTTGATTAACGAAGGATTAGTTATTGCGATTGAACCGATGATTAACGAGTCTTCATATAAGGTTAAGATAAAGCAGAATAAATGGACGGTAATTACTAAAGACAAGAAACTGTCCGCTCATTTTGAGCATACCGTAGCAGTAACGAAAGAAGGACCTCAAATACTTACATAAGGAATTTATGTCGAATAAAGAAGATTTAATAGAAGTTGAAGGAACGGTAGTAGAGCCGCTACCCAATGCTATGTTTAGGGTGGAATTGGAGAACGGCTATAAAGTGCTGGCACACATATCGGGGAAAATGCGGATGCATTATATAAAGATATTAGCCGGTGATAAAGTTACGGTTCAGCTATCGCCGTACGATTTAACGAGAGGCAGAATTATTTTTAGAGGAAAGTAATAAATAAATTAAAAAGGAGTTGACAAGTGAAAGTAAGGTCGTCGGTTAAAAAAATTTGCGATAAATGCAAAGTTATTAAAAGAAAGGGCGTTATCAGAATAATATGCGAAAACCCAAAACATAAGCAGCGCCAAGGTTAATAACAAATTATAATATAAAAGATTTGATATAAAAAACGTGAGGAGTAAATAATTATGGCAAGAATTTCAGGAATCGATTTACCGAAAAATAAAAGGATAGAAATTGCGCTTACATATATTTACGGAATAGGGCGCGCTTTATCCGTCAAAATTTTAAAAAAAGCCGGCATATCTTTTGATACTAAAGTTAAGGATTTATCGGATGCCCAGGTAAACGATATCAGGCAGTCTATAGAAGGAGAACATAAGGTAGAAGGCGATTTAAGAAGAGAAGTGCAGATGAATATTAAGAGGCTTATAGATATCGGCTCATATAGAGGATTAAGGCATAAAAAAGGTTTGCCGGTAAGAGGTCAAAGGACTAAAACTAACGCTAGGACAAGAAAAGGTCCGAGAAAATCGACTATAGCATCGGCTAAAGCAAAATAATTAATCCAAATAAAAATTAATAAAAAGAGGTATCGATGGCTAATATAAAGAAAAACGCACCAAAAAAAAGAAAAGAGAAAAAGAATATTCAAAATGCTGTAGCCCATATAAAATCTACCTTTAATAATACTATAGTAAGTATTACCGATTTAAGCGGAAATGTCCTTGCATGGGCTAGTTCCGGAACGAGCGGGTTTAAAGGTTCAAGAAAAAGCACGCCTTATGCGGGACAGGTAGCAGCTGAACAAGCCGCTAAAAAAGTAGCCGATTACGGCGTATCGAATATTGAAGTTTATATTAAAGGCCCAGGCGGCGGCAGAGAATCTGCATTAAGGGCGCTTCAAAGCTCAGGATTTAATATTACTCTTATTAAAGACGTTACGCCTATACCTCACAACGGTTGCAGGCCTCCGAAAAGAAGAAGGGTTTAACTATTAAAATATATAAAAAATATATAT
>JAJZLA010000115.1 GCA_021803845.1 bacterium
ATTAGTAACGGTTTTGCTCATCTGATAAACGCCGCCTATAACTACCGTCTGTCCGTTTTTAATTATAACGGTGGAATTGGCGCTTTCCGTGTCAAGCGTAGCCTGGGCGCCGGAAACTGGTGGAGCGACCGTATTATTGGACGAGTTTATAACGAGTTTTACGTTTCCGTTTGCCATGATATGGGGAGTGATCTGAAGCGAAATCTGCGCGGTAATCGCCTGAGGAGCGGCTGTAGCGCCGACTCCGGCTACGCCGGGCAGGTAAAGCGTCTGACCCTTTTCTATAGTTGCGGTCTGGTTATTAAGAACGACTACTTTAGGCGAAGCAATGGATTTTGCTTTAGACAAACTTTCCAGCGCCTGAAGCGTAGCGTTTATACTGGCATAAGAGTTTAATATTCCGACTGTAAAAGTTCCTGCCGACGGCTGCGTCGTAAGCGTCGGGCTCAGTCCCGGACCCGAAGGCGTTCCTGTAGTTTCTCCGCTGAAATAATTAGGCGATACCGCGGCGTTTGAAGAAGTCGGAGCCGAGCCGAGATAACTGCCGTTCCAGTTTATGCCAAGCTGGTTGGAATAGTTTTTGCTGACCTCCACCATTTTTGCGACAATCTCGACTTCAGGCGTTCTCTTATCAAGCATTTTCACTAATTTTACCGCTTTTGCGACATGATTAGGGATATCCGTAATCAGCAAAGAGTGTAGCGACTTATCGTAAATAACCCTGCCCTGCGAACTTAAAACCGATTTTACTTTTGCCATCAGCCCGCTTGCCGAAACATAGTTAATCGGAACGAGCCTTGTTACCTTATGCTCCGAAATCGCTCTTGCCTTTTTCTCGGCCGAAACCACGGACGCTATAGTTGCGGTAGAGTTTATGTAATATATCCCGTCTTTTTTAACCATTCCAAGACTGTATGCTTCGAGTATGAGAGACAAAATATTTTTTAGCGGAACTCTTTTCATTTTCATCGTAACGGTTCCCTTTACGTCGGAACCTATCAAGACATTCATGTCGGAAACTTTTGCAATCATTCTTATGACATCGACTACGCTTGCATTCTGAAAATCGAAGCTGACCCTCATATCCGTAGGGTCTAAGAAGAATTTTTTAACGGTTTGGGTTTGGGGAGAACCGCCTGCCGACATAGACGATGACGGCGATGCGGATACAACCGGCTGAACTCCCGCCGGCGCGGCAACCGCCGTTCCGCTCCCGCCGCCCTGTCCGGCATATACAAGCGCCGCCCCGTATATAACGTATATAAATGCCCCGAATGCAAACAAAACCGTTAAAAAGAATGTTCGCTTTTTCATATTATTTTCCTCGTTTTAATTATTATAATTCAAAATCTTGTTCTTATCCTGCAATTATTTATTTTAATCCCATAACGACGTTCATCGAGCGCATTTGTCCGAGAATATTATATGTCCTTTCGACCAAATTTACCTCGCTTCCGTTTATCGAAACCACCCTTGCCCTGTTTACGCCGACTAACGAACCTACGGTGATTATATACGACCTGTTATCCGGGGTTTGCAGCATCGCAAAATATTTTCCCCTCCTGTTCATAATGCCAACTACCCTTAGCGATGAAATGCCGTATTGCAGAAGAGGCAGTTCGCCCGCTTTGAACGACGTAACGTGTTTTTGGGTATATAAAAACGTCTGGAACGGGTCTCTCTTTAAATAATAAGGATATGCGACGCCGGGTTTGACGGTGGCCGCAGCAACGCTTTTATTGCTGTCGTTTTTATTAGTCCCGGCAAAACAAAGCGCGCTTTTAAAAACTGAAAAAACGGCAAAAACGATTAAGGCCGCTGACGCCGATTTTCCGATTATTCTTTTTATATCCATTTCATACCTCTTGTTCTTATTCCCGCAAATAAAAGTTTCACGTCGTTTCTCACGGTTTTTTAACCGCAGGCGCCTTCGCCGCCGTTTTAACGGGAGGCTTAGCCGGAGGAGCTCCTATAAAAGAAAAAGCCGTTCCGTTGAAAGAAACCGAAACCTTATGTCCCTTGGAAGCCCTTGAAATAGCAACGTTATGCACATCTACTATTCTTTTCATAACCGCAAGCTTATAAAAAAACTTATAGACGTTATAAAAATCTCCGCTTATATTCATAGAAAACGGGACGGTTTCATAAAAACCTTTGGCGGCGCCTTTTTCAGGCTTAAACATTTTTAAATTAAGATTCAGGGCTTTTTCATAGTTTGAAATTTTCATTAAAAGCTGAGGTATGTTTTTCTTCGACGGAAGTTCCTCAAGAAGCCCCGCAAATTCTTTATTTAGTTTCTTATACTGCTTTAATAACGCGGGATAGCTTCTGACCGTCGCCAAGTACGAATTATATTTTGCGGTTATCCCGCTCAATTCGGTCTGTTTTTGCAAGGCTTTCGCCCTCAGTCCCGAATAGACGAAATAATAGTATATCCCCATTATCGCTATAAATAAAATAATGCTAATAACCGTTCCGAGAACCGCCGGATTGCCGAAATTGATTTTCGATTTAATCGATTTAATATCCATTCTATTGCGCCGCCCCGCCCTATCTCTTCCCTTTTACGTTCATAGTTAAAGCAAAACTTTGAAGCCTTAAACCCTGTTTTTTGACTTCCGAAGTCTGGAGAAGACTCACGCCGCCGAAAAAGCCGGTTTGGCTCAAATTGTTCATAAATATCGATTCTACCTGTCCGTCCAAAGCTATTCCGGTAACGGAAAGCAAGCCTTTATTAGATTTTAAAGAATCAATCCATGCAAATCTTGGAATTGCCGCCGTAATATAGTAAATATATCCTATAGGACCCATCTGCTCTTTTTTTAGAGTTTTAATGACGTTAATCTTCTCGAGAATTCGCGATTCTTTTGCTTTCAACGAGTTTGCTTCTCTTACCTTAGGCATTAGCATTGCGGTCTTTTCGTTATAGGTCTTTATGCTTTGGTTTAAGCCGCCGATTTTATTATCAATGGAATATTGAAGAAAGAAGACTGCTATAGCGGCAAGAACTGCCGGAACTATCAAAAAAACCAGCAAATTCCGCAGACCGCCGGTTTCTATTCTTATTTTTATCTTTTTGGGTTTTTTATTTAAATTAATCTTAATCAATTTAATCTACTCCCCTTAATGCCAATCCGACCGCGACGGCAAAAAAATGGCTCTTATCGTCTGCGATATCCTGTTTGAACAGCAAATTTCTAAAAGGATTTATATTAATCGCCGGAATATTTGTTTTTGATTCTATATCCTCCAAAATACCCTGTAATTTGCTTGAACCTCCGGTCAGATAAACTTTTTTGGGATACTGCTTGTCGTTGTTTGCGGCAAAATAATCTATCGTTCTTTGAATTTCCGACGTTACCCTCGACAGTATCATATCTAGGTATATCGAATAATCGGATTTAAAATCTTCGCCTCTGCCGCCTAAATTGCCGATTTTTATATTTTCCGCTTCGTTAGCATCTATCTGAAATTTTTTTGCTATTTCTTCCGTGATATTCATCCCGCCAATGGGTATATCTCTTCTGAATAAATTTACGCCCTTCTGAAGCACATGGACGTTCGTTTCCGACGCTCCTATTTTTACTATGGCCGTCAATTCGTCGAATTCTTCCGGATAATTAAAATTAAACATATTTTCCAGCGCTATGCAATCGACGTCCACTATTGCGGGATTCAATCCGCATTGATGAATAAAATTCATCTGATTATCGATAATATCTTTTTTTCCCGCAACTATCATAATTAGATTGCTGCCGGCATCGTTAGGAGAATCGCCCAAAACGATGTAATCCAGAAATACCTCGTTAATATCGTAAGTAATATATCTTTGGGCCTCGTAATATATCGAAGAATCAAGCTCGTTAGGCTTCATTTTAGGCATTTCTATGGTTTTTATTATGACATGTTTACAAGGTATTCCTATGGCGACTTTTTTTTCGCCGATGCCGAGTTTGGAAAAAGAGCTTTTAAGATAGGAGGCGGCCGAAGCGGGGTCGTTTACAGTGCCGCCGCCGACGGCGCCCGCAGGCAGGTCTATTACGTCAAGAGCATCGATATAATATTTGCGTCCAGACTTGGACAATTCGAGAACTTTAAGAGAGTTAGAGCCTATATCGACTCCGACGCCAGTTTTCGAACCGATGCCTAATTTTAAAGCCATATTAGCCCCGTAGAGAATTATACTTATATAGTATATATCGGCTTTTTAAGAGCCTGCTTTAATAATATTATCTTTAATAATATTATTAAGATAACCTCAATTAAATTGAAAGTCAAGTTTTTTATTATTTTTTATAAAAATTATAATCTTTTTGGTTTGATTTTAAATTCAAAAATCGTATAATGTTTCTAAAAAAAATTATAAATTATGAACAAAAACAAAATAGCCGCATATTCTTTTTTCTTCGTCCTGCTCATTCTTTTTGTCGTCAGGCTTATACTCATAACGAAAATAGACCTGATTCCCGAAGAAACATATTACTGGCAATGGTCGAGGCATCTCTCCTTTTCTTATTACGATATGTCGCCTATGATTGCCTATACTATAGCCCTTACGACGCTTTTCGGAAAATTAAACTCGCAGTTTTTCGTAAGACTCGCCGCTCCGGTAATATCGCTGTCGCTATCGTTTTTTGTATTTGCCGCGTTAAAAAAAATAACGGGAAAGTCTCTGTATTCGTTAATCTGGGCGGTGCTGTTAAACGCCATACCTATATTTAACGTAGGCTCCGTACTGATAGTTTACGGAAACCTGCAGATGCTGTTTTTTTCATTGACCGTTCTGCTCCTCGTATATCTTGTAATTACGGAAAAAAATTATTACTGGTATTTAATCGGTATTTCTACAGGATTTGCATTGTTAAGCAAATATACTGCGGTCTTTATATACTTAATAGTCTTTATTTTCCTTCTGTTGAGCAAAAAACACCGAAAATATTTTTTAAGAAAAGAACCATATCTGGCTTTTTTAATATCCGCTGTTATGTTTGCGCCCGTAATAGTATGGAATTATTCTAACGATTTCGTGTCTTTCAGACATCTTTTAACGCTATCCGGCGGATACGAAAACTTCAGCATTTTTTTATCCAACTTTTTTTTATTTATAATATCTCAAGCCGGCATAATTTCGCCGTTTTTATTCATAATTATTATGTACGCCGCATTTGCCGGCCTGTATCTGGGTTTAAAAGAAAAGAACGATGTATACACTATTCTTGCGACGGCTTCTTTAGTTCCCTTTTTATATTTCGTATATCAATGCACAAAAACGACGGTTCAGCCTAACTGGCCGGTATTCTTATATTTTCCTGCTTTTCTGCTTGCTTTCCTTTTGTCCTTGAGATTATATGCCGCCT
Organism: bacterium; assembly: GCA_021803845.1. Next base: position 5,358 of record JAJZLA010000115.1, read on the forward strand.
TGACGTCGGGCGGGATAAAAAAAGCTATGCTTTATTTTTACGGCTTGTCCTTTTTGACTGGGCTCGTATTCTCTCTTATTATTTTTATTGCGCCGTATTATACGGTTTTCAGGCCTTTTATAAACATTAAAATTAGCAAAAGCCCGTTGAGGGATATGCTGGGTTGGAAAGAAATGGGCGCGGAAGTAAGCAAAATACTTAAGGAGCATGAAAAAGACCGGCTGCTTATAGCTTCAAGAAGATTTCAGACGGCGAGCGAACTTGCATATTACGTCGAAGGAAAACCGCAGACTTACTCGTTTAATTATTTCATAAGGGATAACGAATATTCTTTATGGAACGACTTTAAAAATAAAAAAGGGCGCAACTTTCTTTACGTAATAAATACGAAATACGGCGGCAAACTGGAAAAAAGTTTGTGCCGCAACTTTTCAAGCTGTTCCTATGTAAAAAAAATAAGCATCAAAAGCAAATACGGCCAAAATATAAGGACTATTAAAATTTATATTTTAAAAGATTTTTTATATAAAGATAAATTTATGTTTAAAAAATTCTCTTCGAAGGAATTTTAAAAACCTTTTTCTTTCAACACCTTGAGCGGGTC
>JAJZLA010000116.1 GCA_021803845.1 bacterium
AGTACCGCCGAGCGGTCTTGGCCTGATTGCAAATCTGACAATGATTCTTCAGTATCTTTATATAATACTTTGATGCGGTTTTTATACTTATCAAAACTTCCTTTTATTGCGCTCTCCACTTTGGTTTCAGTATCCGCTCCGGTAAATATAAAAATCATTGAATATTGAGATTCCAATATTTCAAGCAATATTGGACTTGGATCTTCTATTCCAGGATAATCCCAATCAAATACGACGATATCCGGACTAAATATATCTTCGACTATGTGATTTAAAAAGAAATTACAATTAGAAAAGCCGGATATAATATATTTATTTTCTTCTTCGCTGCTCTCTTCTTTTTTCGGTAGTTTAGCTGAAGTTAAAGATTCAATCAGTTTATAAAGCGGCTTATCTTTCCATTTTTCTTTATCTGAACATAGATCCACAAACATGCAGTGACTAATTAAGCCTTTATAATCTTCCAATGGAATACCATCGTCCAATATGCATATGGAATATTTTCGTTCTGTAAGTTCCGGCATTATTTCATCTCCTTATCCGGCGTTTTATAAAAATTCAATGTAAAATGTGCCCCTTTTAATCCATCTATTCTTTCTTTCTGGACAGTTTCATAAATCCTTGCCTTATGAGAACTTAAATATGTTTTGCATATGTACAGGCCAAGACCGCTCGGCGGTACTTTAAGGCTATAGTTTGGTTCGAACAGGTAAGGACGAATTATATCGCTAATGTCGGTTCCGGAATCCCCAAAAACCACGGTTCTATTAATCTTGTCTAATTTTGTCAAAATTCTTTTATCGTTCCCATAAGCCTTATTTATCCAATAAATACTGTTATCGAAAAGATTTCCTATAACTTGATATATCTTGGCTTGCTGTCCAAAAATAGAGAAATCGTCGTCCGGATTTATTATCGAGAACGATACCCCGCTTTTTTTCATAGGAAGTTTATAGATTTCGGAAATATACCGTATCGAACTGACTATGCTAAACTCCTTAGAAACCTCGTTTCTGATCGCCCTAAGCGGCCCCAACTTTTTTAATTCCGTTTTTAAAGATGAGGATGTTTCCTTTAAATTATCAAGGCTTATCTTGTCCAGTTCGCCGCTCTTTGCTAAACCCGCTAAACCGAAATAAAAATTAGCCGCAATTTTATTAATTTCATGGATTGAGATGGCAATAGCTATGCCGAAGCCGGCTTGCTCGATAAACAACTCTTGAGTCTCTTCTATCATTTCAATGCTGTCCTTAAGCCCCTTCATTGAGTTCTTGAGATTAACCAATCCGGCCTTACGTTCTTCTACTTTTTCCCATAAATCTGAAAAAAAACTATACGGGTCGAGGTCTAAGGGATAATCGCTCTCGGCAACGTTATTGAAAAAGACGGAGGAAAGCTTGGTTATTTTAGAGAGTTCTGTCGGATTCGTAGCAATGCCTTTTGTTAACTTGCCGAATTCGTCTCTTTTAGCCCTATAACGCGGCAACAATAATTGATTTACTACGTTTCTGGCCAAGCAAGAAAGGTCTTTGAAAGCCTGGTTTTCAATTAATCCCTCCCTACTCGTCTTGTCGATTAATCCAAAATTTTTAGATTGCTCTATTTCTATAGTGCCTATAAAATCGCGATAAGATATTTTAAAAGATTGTTTTATCCGTTCTTCACTGAGCTTCAGCCAATCGTACTCGGAAGCAGTCTTTGAATCCACGACAAGAACGTTGTCTCTATAAACCGCAACTCCACCAAAATCATCCAGATACTCCGTCAAATCCTTCCAATTTGGCAAACTAATCCATTCTTTTTTTCTATACCACACGTCTAAATGCATAAAAAAAGGACCGCAGGCGGGCTTTCTAAGTCCAAAGCCCTCTACTCTCCAAAACCCGGGGTCTTCGTGGGCTCTCATATCTATTTCTTTTTCTCCTTTTCCAGCCCAGCTTTCCTCTGGAACCTTATCCTCGGGATGTTTAAATTTTAGCTCGTAATCTTCCACGATTCCGTCATCGTTTATTATCGCGTCCAAGGTGAAATTAGGAACGGCTTCCTGATACGGCAAGAGACTCGGCAAATCCTCTTCCATCTGCGGACATTCGAGACGCACTTCTGTTGTCGGAGCGACGCTGTCGCGATTAGCTATTTTAGACCGGTACACAGGGGAATTAATCTGTAATATAGATTTGTTAAGGTTCTCTATTTCTTTAGAATCCCACTTAAATCCACTCCTACCACCGTAAATAATAAGTCTGGTTCCAGATTGCCTTTGACCGTATTCTCTGGTCGGTTCTTCCCTGAAAAGACTTATACCGATACTGTTTAAATTTACGAAATCTTCGGTTGAATTATCGAACCTATCCCAATCTATTCTTAGGACCAGCTCATACGGTACGTCGCTGGTTTTTGTCCTTAATTCCAAATATCTGCCGAGCCTATGGGTTGCGAAACGCCCCACGCCTTTTTCCCCTAAAGGTATTCTGCCGCCGTTTTCTTTCTTTATCTGTTTTAAATATGCCTCGTAAGGGCCAATGTCGCCGTTCGAAAGAGCTCTTTGCCTTTCTATTTTTAATCGCTCCTTTATCATTGTTTTTATGGGGGAAGCCGGCCTGAGCCATCCGTTTCTAACAATCTCTTGGGTCATCCCTATTCCGTCGTCCTCTATCACTATGACCGGACCCGCATATTTCGAAAATTCGTATTGATCGACGCTTATGCTTTTAAGAGCGGCAATTTTTTCTAATCTCACGCGACAACGATGAGCCTGAGCGTCTATAGAATTTTTAATTAGTTCTAAAACCCCTACCCTTTCCGAACCTATCAGCTGTTCCCCTAAAACTTTAATTAAATGCACGTCCGATTCGATATTTAAAATAGCTCCGCCGTCTAAGCATATCTCTTCTAAAACCTTGCAATCTATAGACCTCACAGAATTTTGAATATTGAATGTGGGACCAGACTCTCGCCGATTTCCTTTTTCGTCTAAAAAAGAAACTTCCAATGAAAAAGGTCTGTAGTCCGTTATCTCCGCAAAATAATGTTCAGGCTCTTTCTTATCTTCAAATATTTTAAATATTTTCCCATAACCGAAATAAACTCCCTTACCTTCTTTTTTAGGTTCGTAATAAACGAATTCGATATTGTTCAAAGAGAGTTGATTGAGGTATTTTTTGGGGAAATGATAAAATTTACCGATAAAATCGTTATAGCTCGAACCTTCTCTATTTTGCGATATTATGAAACAATTTCTTTGCGCCATATCTGATCTCTTGAATTATAAGTCGCCTATTATAATAAATAATGGGTCAATCTACACTACGAGCCCTTTTAAGCTAATTTGCAAAAATTAATACCTTTAGCGTCGCCAAAGAATTAGGATATTTATATTTATTTGTTATAAACCTAAAAGCCACCCGCAAATAGCCACAAGATGCTCATCTATAGTTAAATTCCCAGCGCACGTCAATTCGCCGCTCTTGAGCTGCCTAAATATTTCTCCCGCCATATCTTTTTCTATCGCCGCCCCTATGAAAAAAGTAAAAGGCTTAAGCTTTTTCTTTGAAAAAGCTTTCCTTATCCTGCTTAGGGCGGTATTAGCCGTTTTCCAGTGTTCGTCCGCACCCGCGGGATCGATGCCGCCCTTCAGTTCCCCTAATGCTATGAAATTTTCTTCACTCGAAATCGTTTCCTTTTCTTTTGTTTTGGATTCGAAGTTTTCCATGCCGCATTTCAACAACGACAGATCCACGTTTTTCTTCACGGCGGGAATAACTGCGTTAAGAATTAACGTTCTCGATCGCCCTTTGAAATTCCAGGAAACGGCGTTTAAGTTTACTTCTATATCCGGGGAATGCTCGTTATCCTCTATCCATTTATTCGTCCTTCTATCCCTCCAAACTATTTTATACCCCCTTATCGATAAAGACGATATTAAAGCTCGGATAAATTTTTTCTCTCCTAACTTTCCGGCAAGATTCCGCATGGACCCGCCCAATGAATCGCCTCTCGTTAAAAGAAACCGGTATACCAGTTCTTCGACGAAACTAATCCCTGCAGGTTCAAGAAATTTATCGATAAGCCCCTTAACTGCTTCAATCTTATCCCGTTCGGTTAAATACCCGTTCGCTTTTTCGGATACCCCGGAAGCGGCTACCAAAGCCGGCATTATATCTTTAATGTTTAAAAGTCCGGCGGCAGTTTTCGCCTTGGAGGCTTCTATTTTAAGGGACTTAGCTTCTTCGATATAAGGCGTCCCCCTTTCGTTCTTTTCCAAAGCAAGAGCTACGAAACCCGCCCTAGTTTGCTCGTGAGGCGTTAGCAGCGAATCGGCATTCTTAATAAATGTTTTACAAACGGCGCTACTCATAATGTTAGTCCTTTTTCCTCCACACATAGACGCATTTTCTTAATGCTTCCCTGCCGTGCCGGCCCATTTGCTGGCTGCTATTTCCTTTTCCCTGAGGCAAAACTAGGATATTTTCCACGTCGAAACCGAATGAAGACGCGAAATCCGACAAAATTAAATCTACCGGGATACTGATGCCGGCATATTTAACGTTATCGTTAACCATAAAAAACCGCTCCCCGTTTTTAAGTACCCTGAAGCACTCGTATATCACGCAGCTCATTTCATAAAAATATCCCTTTACCATCCTTATTATCCCGTTATTATTCAGCATGCCGGCATCTTTAATGCCCTGAAGTCCGTACAATATACTTTGCAGTAGTTCATGCCCCTTAGCTACGGACAGCGGAGCCGTCCATGCGGGATTGATTTCCAATAAATCCTTTTCTTTGTTTTCTACTGTACAGCTTAACATTTTCTGCCTTAACGACGTTAAGCCGACTTCGTCTATTCCGAGAAGAGCAAGTTCCAGGGCGTAAGTCCTGGTATAGTCGTACCTGTTGCAGTAAGGAGGCGATGTAATAATAGAGCTAAAGAAGTTATCCTTTAACTTAGGCAATTGTTCGAGACACGAAGTTTTATATAAGTATGTTTCCCCTTTTTCGAAACTTTTTGCCGTTTTAGGTAAAAAACCGAAAGTCTGCGCGGGCGGGTTTAAATCATTTATAATTTCGTTCAGTTTATCGGCAACGGCCTCATCGAAAGACAATATTTTCCCTTTCGTGAACCGTTTTTTCCCCCACGTCCTTCCCGATCGATAGTCCCATCTTAGATATTGACCGTCTTTCCTGGTAAAACTAATAGATTCAAGAACGGATAACAGTGCAAATGATAAAATCTGCCTTACTTCTTCCGGCTCCTTCTCTATCCGGTACAAATAACGTCCGATACTTTTTTTAGTTTCCTCGGGATAAGCTCCTCTGGTAATACGCAATTCTAAGAAGTTCTTTTCTTTTCCGGCCTTATTCCAGTATTTGCCGTCTATCCAACTTCGTATCCGTTTAATAGTTTCTTTGCTTAAGCCTTTTTCGACCAGATTCCTTGTCCGTATGATTTCCTGTCCTATGGGAAGCAGTTCGATGCCGTGGGGATTTAAATTCATTTCTTTAGAAGCGAAAAGGGCGGTTCCCGCTCCGGCAAAAGGATCGAGTATGTCGCCTGAAACGACGTTATACTTGTTAAAAAGGTAATAAATTAACCCGGCGGAAAATCCCTCTTTAAATTTATACCAGCGATAAACCGGTCGCTGCTTGTTAGCCTGGAAACTGACGAGTTGTCTGGATAAATTCTTATCCCCGACGATTATGTTTTTATACCGGAGTTCCCGTTCCGCTGCGATAACGTCGATGTCGTCTACAGTATGGATATTTTTTATTTGCCCTATAGGCTGCATAGTACTTATCACTTTTATGTGGTTTTTGAGCTATATTACATTTTACAAAAAATATGAAAAATATGAAAGCAGTATTTATGTAAGGAAAATTAGCTAATTACTTAAAATTATTTAAAACTAATTAAATATATGTATATTTATTTAGCAATTTTAAAAGTTATCTTAAA
>JAJZLA010000117.1 GCA_021803845.1 bacterium
GCCGGGGCAAAAAGATTTTGGAGATTTTATTTCCGTTATTTTAAAATCATCCGTACAAAATCCTAATTCTATGCCGCCATTATTGCCGGATCCAATAATTTTTAAATTTTCGAAGTTTAATGACGGTTTATTGTTTTCTAATACGTCGGCGAGCTGTTGCCGCAGTATAGTTTTATCGTCGAATATGTATATATTTTTGTAATAACTGCCGCAATTGGACTTAATTAATTCAAGAAACTCCGATGAATCTACCGGGTTAAGAAGGTTAAATAAGACAATATCCGAATTTTCCGAAAAATTTTTATTTTCTATAATTCTGTGAAAGTATGCGGCATCGGTCAAGACAAGATTATCTCCTGTTTTTCCTTTGAATAGTTTAATATGCCCGCCCGTATTCTTGAAAAATTGAATATTTTTTTTCAGGTCGTAAGTAATCGCGTGTCCGTCGTCGCCTTCAAAAGACAAAGACAAATGGGGTTTTGCCGCAGTCCGCTCGGTGTATTCTTTTTTTTCGTCGATGCCGTATTCGTTCATAACCGAGTCGTTAAGATAAATAAGAACCGGTAATTTTAATTTCTCGGAAAGTTCGAAGTAATAAGGCAGATAATCTACGAATTCCGATATCTTGTAATAATTATAGACGGGGAAAATACTTTCGAAAGAAAAGGACAACTTTTTGATGCCTTGTTTCTTAAAAAGAAATAAGACAACGCCCCCGTTTAAGTTTTTATTGCCGATAAAATATTTTTCTAAATTTATGAAATTCAAAAAAGACTGGTCGAAAGCGAATGCCATAGCTCTTCTGTTAGTTATGGCAAGAGAATAAATTTCCGTCCATAAAAAATCCGTATCCGGCTGAATTCTCAAAGAAGACGTTCTGTCGATTTCGGGGAGATTATCCGTTAATTTACCGTCGATAAATATATTATTAATCCCGTTATTTAACGCTCTTTTTAAAATAAATTCGATGCCGCAGGTAATTTCGTAACCGTTGCCTTCGGTTAAAATATTTCTATTTCTCTTAAAAATTCCCATAATTTTTCTGAATTAACTACATTAAATCGATAGGTTCCGCACCTTCTATTTTTTTAAGTTTTACATCCTTTTTAGCGACGGAAATAATAGTTGCGAAAATATTTATAGCTACAAGCGAAATCATAACGACCGCAAATCCGTGCATAAATGCGGAAACGTAAACCGATTCGGGCATGCGTGAATGTACCGTGGTGCCCGTATGCGACAGCTCGTATCCGTGTTTGAGATACGTAAAGATGAGTCCTGATATTGCAACGCCGAAAATAAGTCCGAGCGCCCTCATCATATTTAGTATTCCGCCAGCAACGCCAAGCCTTTCAGGAGGCGCCGAAAGCATTATCGCGCTGTTGTTCGGGGGTGTAAAAATGCCCATTCCGACCCCGAGTATAATGAATTCGAAAATTAAAAGATACAGGTTTACAGATGAAGTTAAAAACGTTAGAAGCAGTGTCGAAACCGCACAAATAAACATTCCTGCCGTGGTCATAATACGGGAGCCAAATTTGTCGGAGATTGCTCCTGCAAAAGGGGCGATTATAGCCATAGAAAGCGGTATAGGGGTTAAAATAGAACCCGTTACCGCCGCATTATAATGCAGTACTTCTTCTAAGTAAAAAGGCATAAGAAATAAAACGGCAAAAAGAACGTAATAAGACAAAAGACCGGTAGTGTTGCCTGCTGAAAACCCCCATTTCTTAAACATTTTAAGGTCTATCATCGGATGTTTAACCTTAAGCTCGGTATATACAAAAAGCGGAAGCAACACTGCGGCAATAAGGAAATAAATAAGTATTACGGGGGAATTCCACCCGAGTTTTTCGCCCTGATTAACGGCTAAGACTAAAGAAGCCAATCCGGCGGCAAAAAAAGATATGCCCAAATAATCTATTTTTTCCTTTTCTTTGCCGAATTTGGCTTTGCTCGACGGAAGTATAAACAGGGCCATAAACGTGCCTATAATGCCTATGGGGACATTGACGTAAAATATTAAACGCCAGTTTACGGCGGCAATAAGGACGCCTCCTACAAACGGACCTACGGACATTGCTATAGCCTGTATAGAACCCTGAAGCCCTATAGCTTTTCCTAATTCGTTCGAAGGAAAAGCCTGCGTGATTATGGCAACTGAATTTGCCTGAAGCAAGCCTGCGCCGACTGCTTGAAGCACGCGGGAAAATATCAGGAAATCCGCGTTAGGAGCCAATCCGCACAAAGCGGAACCGACGGTAAACACAACAAAGCCGATATTATACATCTTTGTCCTTCCGAACATATCGGCAAGCCTGCCGAAAAGAGGCAAAAAAACCGTTAGAGTCAACATATAGGCCATTGCAACCCATTCTATGGTGGACATCGGAACGGCAAAGCCATGCTGCATCGTCGGCATTGCGACGTTAACTATGCTGACGTCCAAAGCGGACATAGTCGCGCCGACAAGAACCGTCGTGAGTATGAACCACTTCCAGTTGGGATGAGATTCGAAGTATGGATGAGGAAACCCAGATTTTTTTTCCAATTTAATACCCCCGTTTTATTCGGATTTTATATTTTTACCGGACGTTTCCCGCAACTTTATCCCAAGTTCTTTAAGCTGAACGTCTTTTACGAAGGAAGGTGCATCCGATAGCGGACAGTATGCTTTTTGAGTTTTAGGAAAAGCTATTACGTCCCTGATAGAGTTTTCATTTCTTAACAACATTAATATTCTATCCACGCCGAAGGCTATACCGCCGTGGGGAGGCGCTCCGAAACTGAGTGCATCTAAAAGAAATCCGAATTTAAGTTTTGCGTCTTCCGGAGATATAGAGAGAATTTCAAAAATTTTACCCTGCAGTTTAGTGTCATGGATTCTGATACTGCCGCCGCCTATTTCTTCTCCGTTAAGCACGAGGTCGTAACTGTCGGATTTAACGGAAAGAGGGTCATTTTCGAGCCTGACCAAATCTTTTTTTGCTGGAGAAGTAAACGGGTGATGAACGGCAACGATTTTTTTTTCTTCCTCGGAGTATTCAAATAAAGGAAAATTAACGACCCATAAAATATCGAGTCTGCCTTCCTGTATAAGATTGTATTTTTTAGCAAGGTGAAGCCTTAATCTTCCGAGAACGTTTTCAGCGATTTTTTTTGAATCCGACTGGTAGAAAATGATATCGCCGTTTTTAGCCGCAAGCCTTGAAACAGCTTTATTTCTTTCATCGTCGGATATAAATTTTGAAATTCCGCCTTCGAGGATGCCGTTTTCTCCCACTTTAGTCCATGCAAGACCTTTTGCTCCGAAATCTTTAACCGTATTTAAAAGTTCGTCGATGTCTTTTCTCGAAAGCAGATTAGAACCGTCGGGCAGACAGACGGCTTTGACTGCGCCGCCTTTTTGGATATTATCTTTAAATACATTTAACTGTGAGCCTGCAAAAATATCGGTTAAATTATTGATAATCAGTCCAAATCTTGTATCGGGTTTATCGCTGCCGTATTTATCCATTGCTTCGTCGTAGTCCAATACCTTAAAAGGTCTTTCTAATTCTATGCCTAAGAGTTTATTAAATAAAGAAGCAAACAATTCTTCCGTAACCGAAATAACGTCTTCGGTTTCTACAAAAGACATTTCCATATCGAGCTGGGTAAATTCAGGCTGTCTGTCCGCCCTTAAATCTTCATCCCTGAAACACCTTACTATCTGATAGTATCTTTCAAATCCGCTCACCATAAGAATTTGTTTGAATAGTTGGGGAGATTGCGGAAGAGCAAAGAAGTGACCGTGGTTAAGTCTGGAAGGAACCAAAAAGTCTCTCGAACCCTCGGGCGTGCTTTTTGTTAAAAAAGGCGTTTCTATATCGAAAAAACCTTTAAAGTTTAAAAATTCCCTTATAAGATGGGTAAATTTAGATCTGAATATAAGGTTATCCTTTAATCTCTTGCTTCTTAAATCTAAATACCTGTATTTCAGCCTGGTAAATTCGTTGACCTCGCTTTCTTCGTCAATCTGGAACGGCAAGGTTTCGCAGGCGTTAAGAATCTGGACTGATTTTGAAATAAGTTCTATGCCGCCGGTTTTTAAAGCCGGGTTTGCCGTCCCCTCCGGTCTTTTTCTTACCGTTCCCGTAATGGAAACTACATATTCGTTTTTTAATTTTTTAGCGACGATGAAAGATTCTTTGTCGATGTTTTCGTCAAAAACTATCTGCAGTATGCCTGAATAATCCCTTAAATCGATGAATATCAATCCTCCGTGGTCGCGGTAATGCATTACCCAGCCTTTGAATGTAAACTCTTTACCGGTATCGGATTCGCTAACCCCTTCGCATAATGTTCGCATTTTTATAATGTTTCCCAAAATTTTTAAAATGGTTGGATTTTTAGTTCAATTTTAAAGTTTATAATTTTAGCACTGCTTATGTCAATAAAAATTTATCTATCTCTTTCTCCATAGGATAATTTTCATATAAAAAATCGATATGATTCCTGGCGGGAATATCGCTAATGACGGAGCCGGTTAATTTTTTATGCAATTCTATAATGCATTTATCTTTTATAATTAAATCATCTTTAGAATATATAATATTGAAAGGAATTTTTCCGCGGTTAATAATATTTAAATCGTCCACGCAATGCCCGCTGTAATATTTAGAATACTTGAAATCATTTATTACGATCTGCCGGGGGGTTCTTTTTATATCCGTTAAAGCGCCGTTTAAAACATTTTTTTCTTTTGACGCAAGTGCGTCTCTTAAAAAAAGCATAATCGTTCTGTCAAAAGACTTCTCCAGACTTTTTATAAAACTATCGCTTATATGAGTATTATGGCATCCGGCGATAAGCATGGCTTTTTCGACATTATAAAGGAATAAGGACGCATATTTAATGCAGACCTGCGCCCCCATAGAATGTCCTATTAAAATATAATTTTTGCCCTCTCCAAAAAGCTTAGACGAAAGAGCGTTGATAGTTTCCGCGTAATAAGTTATGCCGTCCGCATCTTTCACGGAGAAACCGTAATTTAATATGCTTTCTCCGGCGGACGCGGCAGACCTGAAATGAAAAGGAAGATCGAAAACCAGTATATTGAAAATTCCGCCGTATTTTTTCCTTATATAATCAAAAACCCAGAGCAACGAAAGATGGTTTCCTCCGGCGCCGTGAATTATGATGACCGTTTTGGCTTTCTCAGGTGCCGAAGACCTGTGAAGTATATAAAAGATTTTGATGTCGTTTAGTTCGATATAAGGCATAGATAATTATTATAGTTTTCAACGGCGCCGATTCAAAAAATTAGTGAAATATGATATTATAATAAATTAAAAAATAAAAAAATCTTTAAATTCAAGTAATAAAAATTATTATAAGTTTGATTATAACACAGTAAATAATGACATTCTTAAAAAAAGCGATATATTATTATTACAGGAACAGGCTTAAAAAGGAAGTATTAAGAAATAAAATTCCCGGTCATATAGGTATAATACTTGACGGAAACAGAAGATACGCGAAAAAATGCGGGTTTGAAGATACATTTAAAGGGCACAAAAAAGGAGCGGATAAATTATATAAAGTTTTATCCTGGTGCATAGAATTAAACATCAAGATAGTTACAGTCTGGGCATTCTCCACCGACAATTTTAAAAGGAACAAGTCGGAAGTAGAAGGTTTATTTGAAATTATAAAATCCCAGCTTGAATTTTATATAAATTCGAAATTTATTAATGAAAACAAAATAAGGGTTTCCGTTATAGGCAAAAGAGAACTTCTGCCTGAAAGTTTATTAAACGTTATAGACAGGCTTGAAGATAAAACGAAAGATTATTCCAATTTAAGGCTTTATATCGCCTTAGGATACGGCGGCAGACAGGAAATATGCGATGCAATAATAAATTTTATTTCCGATAATATTTACATAAAAAGCAAATTA
>JAJZLA010000118.1 GCA_021803845.1 bacterium
CATTATTTAACGGCGCTTTAAAATCGGCGGGCATTATTAATATTAAAGAAAAAGAGGGTAAATTTAAATCGGTTTTAAAAAATATCGACGTCGGCAAACTTATAGATTTTTACGATGCCGAAAAAACCCCGCAGTTTAAAGGTATTGCAAGCGGAAACGTCGTTACTTTCCTGCATTTTGGAAGAAATTTTTATGCCGGAAATATTGAAACAATAGAGCTGGAAAAACCCGTCCAGCAGATTAAATCCGGAAACAGAAGAGTCGGCAGAACTATATATTATATTAATTATAGAAATAATATTTTGGTAAAAGGAGCGGTATTATTAAACGATAAATATGTTTTATTAAAAAATATCCGTGTTTCTTCAAAGATAATAAACGGCTCGGCCGAAGGAAAAATAAATTATGACAAGAACTATTTAAGCATAGGCTTCAGTTCTGCATACAGCGGACTGCCTTCCGTAAGCTTAATAGAAAAATACAAAAGCAGGTATTTCGAGCCTTCGGGTACCGGCGTTATAGCCGGCAATATAAGCGGAAATTTTAATAATATACTTTTTAGTTTCAGGAACAGATTCGGAACCCTTTATATTAATAAATATCTAAGTTCGTATAAGGGAAACGCCGACGTCGATATTACCGGAAGCGGAAAAGTTTTATTTAAAAGCGTACGTTTGAAGGAAAAAAGCGCTAAATTTAATAAAAACGGAACATTTGATTTCAGCGGAGAAATATTCGAGAATAAAAATTCAAAAAAAGAATATATAAGCGGAAATTTTAATGCGGCGGATATTCATTTAATTTCCGAAAAGCCTTCTATTCCGCTTTATGCGGCTTTCAATTCCGGCGGAACGATTTCCGGAGAGCTTAATAGCCCGGTTTTTGAAATAGCGGCAAATTCTAAAAAAGTCGAAATATATAACCAGTATCTTTCAGACGTTAATTTGCTGTTTTCATTAACTAAAAGTACTTTGACTGTCAAAAAACTCGACGGTTCTTACGGCGGCGCAATTTTTAACGGCTACGGAAGTCTGAATTTCGGGCGCAATAATAATAACTACGACCTCAGGATAGTCTCAAACCGGATTAATCTTGCCGATTTAAATTTTAAGCCGATTAAAAAATATAGCATAAAAGGGAATGCCGGCGTCAATCTTCATATAGGCGGCTCTTTCAACCTGCCCGACATTTCCGGCAAGGCGGCGGTAGACGGTATTTACGTAAACGATTATTCACTGGGAAACGCTGACATCGGCGTTTCTTCGTCTAACGGCAGAATGGCTTTAAATTTTTCCGCTTTAAAAAGTTCGCTAAAAACGAAAGCGGTCATATCGCTTAAGAAAGGATATCCGTATCATTTCTTAACGGATATTAATTTATTAAACATTAATTACCGCAAAACCCTGTTCATATTATCCGGCGGTATTTACGGTAGCGGAAAAATTTCCGATATTAAAAATTCTTATTTATTTTCAAAATTAGATTACGTTTATTTAAAACACGGGCCTTTTTTCTTAAAAAACGCTAAAGATATAAAAATGTCTTACATGGGCGGAACGCTGAAATTCAGTGGATTTAAGTTGACGGGCGGAAATAACTACTTTCAGGTCAGGGGCAGTATAACTCCTAAAAGATATCATATTATATTAAACGACAGAACCGATTTGTGGATCCTTGGAATTTTATCGGATAAAATAATAAATTCATCGGGGTTCATAACGGCTTCAGCAGTTGTTTTCGGATCCTTTGCCTCTCCAAGTATATACGGCTTTGCCAATATAGAAAGAGGGCTCATAGAGACTTCGGCATATCCGTCGCTTGCCGCCTCAAGAATTTTCGCCGGATTGATATTCGACAACAACATGATACTTCTTAAAAAAGCGCGGTTCAGAATGTTAAACGGTATTTTTTCCGCCCGCGGAGTAATAAGGCTGCAAAACCTTAAACCTTCGTACTATAATATTGCGGCAGGTTTTAATTCGGTTATCTATAGAAAATCAAACTATTTTTATGCAAAAATGAACGGAAATATCGGATATTCCGGCAGTAACGAAAACCCCGTCTTATACGGCGACGTAGATATAAAAAAGGCTCTGTACGATAAAAGAATAAATCTTTCGTCGTTTCTTTTAAGTTATAAAAATTATAATATCGTCAAATCGCCTGCCGCAATAGGAACTTTTAACCCTAAGCTAAATATCGGAATAACGTCGGATAAAGGCGTCTCTATTAAAAATAATATCGTAGATACCGATTTCAGCGCGAAACTTCATCTCATAGGAACGCTATACGACCCGGTTATAATGGGAACAGCAAATGCCGAAAAGGGGGAAATATACTTCAGGGGGACAAAGTTTAAACTGTCTTACGCAAATTTAGATTTTAATAACCAGTACAGAATTAACCCTTCTTTCGATATAGCGGCGGCGACCCATATAAATCAATATATAATAAGAATGAACGCGAACGGTTCGCTGTTAAATTTCAACGTTAATCTTTCTTCCACCCCGCCCCTTTCGGAACTCGATATAGTGTCGATGCTGGCGTTAGGCGCGCCTACGACTTCAGTTTATGCCGGTTCGGCAGGAGGCATTGCGGCGTCGGAAGCGGCGTCGGCTATAGGAGGAGGCGTCGAGCGAAGCGTTACGGGAGCAATTTCAAGCTATTTCGGATTCAGGAACCTGTCGGTATCGCCTTCATATTCGGTCGTAACTCACAGCGCCGCTCCGCAGGTAACGGTTACTAAATCTTTAACAAAAAAACTTTCCGTTTCATACAGCGATATAGTATCTTCCCAATCTTCGCAGTCGGTAACGATGACATACAGCTTGAGCCGCCATATTTCCGTAATAGGCGTCTGGGAGAACAACGAACTTGCTCCTAATAATTCTAATATATACAGCGAAGTCGGGGGAAATATTGTTTTTCATTTCAGATTTTATTAAAATACGTTAAAATTAAAATATTTTATGAAGACGAATTTCAATATAAATATAAAAAAAACCTTAGTATCTTTATTTCTTTCGGCGTTAACGCTTTGCCTTTTTAATGCGGTTTGCGCAAAAACTTCCTATGCAAAAAACCCTTCGAGCATTTACAACATCCCGGCGGAAGAATACGTTATACGGTCTATAAAATATGAAATGCCGTCGGGCATTCCGATGAAAGATATAAAAAATTTTATTTTTATAAAAAACGGGGAAAGATTTTCCATGCATTCCCTTGAAAAGACCGTTAAAACTCTCTATGCTTCGGGTTATTTTTCTAATATTTCGGTATTTTCCAAAATAAATAAGAAACAAAAATCGATTTATTTAAAATTTATTTTTTTGCCTAAGATTTATATAGGAAGCGTAAATATTGTTGGGCTTAAAGGAACGGGGATACCGGCTAAAACAATACTAGATTCCATCCCAATAAAAAAGGGCGGCCGTTTTTTTAAATACTATAGAACTTTAAGCGAACAAAAAATCAAAGAAATTATGCTGAAGGGGGGATATCCCGATGCAAAAATTGAAATAAAACGCATGGTATCAAGCAGTTCAAAAAAATATGCGGTGAATATCGATATTAATCCCGGCAGGCCAGTATTAGTTTCTAAGATATTCGTCAATTTTAAATTATATTATCCTAAAAAGACCGTAAATGAGCTTATCGGGAAATTAATTTCCAAACCTTTAAACCTTTATGAACTTCAAAAATTCAGAAAAAATATCTGGAATTTGTATAAAAGCAAAGGATATTTAAACGCCATTATAGAAAAACCGAAAACAGCTTATATTTCTAAATATAATGCTGTTATAACTTTCGATATCCACCCCGGCTATAAAATAATATTCCATTTTAAGGGAACGGAGCCTCTGAAGCAAAGTTTTATCGAAGATTCTGTGCTTGAAATAAAAAACGTGCTGATTTTCGATAAAGGAACGTTTAAAGCGTTTCAAAGAGTTTTAAAAGATTTTTTTAAAAAAGAAGGCTATTTTTTTGCGGAAATTTCTTTTAAAGAAGAAAAAAACGAAGCCGCCAAAACTATTAACGTATATTATACGGTTAAAAAAGGGCATAAGGTGGAAATAAAGAGCATAGTTATTAGCGGAAGCAAACCGGTCGGTAAAAAAACCATAATTTCGCTTATGGAAACCCGCGTAACGTCTCTCTTCAACAGGGAATATTTCTGCGAAAAAAGGCTCAAAAGCGATATAACTAATATTGAAAATTACTATAATAACGAAGGCTGGCTTTCCGCCCGCGCTTCTTATAAACTAAAATTTGCCGCCGATAAAAAAAGCGTCGTTATTTCCATTAATATAAATAAAGGGATGCCGACCGTCGTAAAAAACGTTTATATTGAAGGACTTCCCGGTTTTTTAAAGACGGATAAAAAACTGACGGATTATTTTTTTAAAATGCAGAAACTGCCTTTTTATATAATTAAGGCTGAGAATGGAAAGAACCTGCTTTCTACCAAACTGGCGGATTCCGGTTTTGTTTTTTCTAAAGTAAAGCTGGATATTAAATATTCTAAAAATAAGAAATACGCGGTACTATATTATTACGTAGAAAGCGGTCCGAGGGTCCGTATAAAGAATATCTTAATCATAGGAAATACCGTCACTAAAACATATTATATAAAGAGCCTTCTGCTTTTTAAAAAAGGGCAGTTTTACAGCCAGAAAAAAATAATAGATACGCAGAGCAGGCTTTATAAGGCGGGAATATTCAATTCCGTGAGCATTAAAGTAGATAATCCCGGAAATATAAAGCCCGATAAAAACATAACGGTCAGCGTGAAAGACGCGAAACCCTTAGATTTAAGCTTCGGCGCGGGCTACGGCACATATACGAGATATAAAGGCTTTATACAGCTTGAGAACAACAATCTTTTCGGCACCGGCAAGTCTTTATCCGCGCGCTTTTCTAAAAGCGCGATATATACCAACCTTCTTTTAAACTATTACGACCGCGCCGTATATAATTACAGGGGGCTGGCTTTTAACGCTCAGGGACTCGATACGGATATAATTACCCTTAATTATACTATGCGTAAAGAAGGAGGCTCGGTTTCTCTTATAAGGAGGTTTAACGACCGGTTAAAGGGGCTTCTTTCTTACGGAATGTTTTACGACTATCTTTCGGGGTTGAATCAGGGTGTGCAAATAACGCCCAGAGATATCGGTTTTACAAGGATAAGCTCGGCTTCGGCTTCGGTTATATATAATTCTAAAAATAACATATTTAACCCTACATCCGGAAATCTGACGACGTTAAGATTTACATATTCGGATTTTTTAATCGATTCGCAGGTTAATTTTTTTAAGATTTTTTTTCATACCGAAGAATACATACCTTTTATTTACGGCACTACTTTTTTGTACTCCGTGCGCTTCGGCTATATAAGGCCTCTTTCGCCGACGGCCCAGGTGCCTATAAACGAAAGATTTTTTTTAGGCGGCAGAACGACGGTAAGAGGTTTCCCACAGGATTCTATCGGCGTCGTGAATCTTAATCCGTACAATTATCCGATAGGCGGGGACGTTATGGAAAATTATAATTTACAGCTTAATATTCCGGTTTATAATAATATTAATTTTTTTGTTTTTCAGGACGGAGGAAACGTATTTTTGAATACTCAGGATATAAGGCCGCTGGCATTGTATAAATCTGCCGGAGCGGGTATAATGTATCTGTCTCCTATAGGGCCTATAAGTTTTTCCTACGGTTTCATACTTACGAGAGAGCCTTACTGGCCGTCAGGAGGGGTTAATTTTACCGTAGGGACGTCGTTTTAAGCATATGGCTAAAGATAAAACAGTCCAAGAATAAAAATAAATGAGCGGCAAAATAAATCGGTCAGATATCGATATTAAAAGCGGGTTCAGAAAAGGGTTTTCTACCGGAAGCACTAGCGCCGCCGGTTACGTCGTATTCGT
>JAJZLA010000119.1 GCA_021803845.1 bacterium
GCCGTACCAGAATAGAAATCTTGCCCGCTTAAATCTCCGCGCTTTAAATAATAAATATCTGCGACATTTTTTATTAAACCTTTTTCCACTAACTTATCGACTATTTTTTCGCCGAGTCCTTCTATATCCATAGCTCTTTTTGATGCAAAATGAACGATAGCCCCCTTAATCTGGCATGGGCATGCAAGTTCGTTCATACATCTGTGAGCCGCGCCGTCTATAACGACCGATGAACCGCAACATGGACAAAACGCCGGCAGCTTAAATGCTCCGCCATGTCTGCCTTTAGATATTACTTTAACTACCTCTGGAATGACGTCTCCCGACCTTTCAACGAGAACTTTATCCCCTATGTTTATATTTTTCTTGTCTATCTCATCCTGATTATGAAGCGTAGCCCTCTTGACTACTACGCCGCCGATATTAACCGGCTTTAAAATAGCGACCGGAGTTAAAATCCCCGTCCTTCCGACGGAAACTTCTATATCGATTATGTCGGATGATTCCTGCTTGGCAGAAAATTTATACGCGACGGCCCACCTTGGGCTTTTCGATATTTCGCCAAGTTTTTTTTGAAGTTTGATATCGTTCACTTTTATAACTATACCGTCAATTTCAAAAGGCAGAGATTCTCTTATTTCGGCTATATCGTCAAAAAAATTTACCGCTTCCGATATACCTTTTACCAATTTTATTTTTTTATTTATGTTAATGCCTGCGTTTTTTAAAAAATTCATCATCTCGAACTGCGTATTAAAATCGGATTCGTCTTTTATGAAATAATCGCCGACACCGTAAGCAAACATTATAAGATTCCGCCTCTTTGTTATATCGGGGTCTAATTGCCTTATACTGCCCGAAGCGGCATTTCTTGGATTTGCAAACAGGCTTAAACCTTCTTTTAATCTTTCTTCGTTTAGACTTTTGAAAGATTTTTTATCCATCAAGACTTCTCCGCGCACCTCTATATAGTTTATATCTTTTAAAAGCATTAACGGTATCGTATTTATAGTTCTTAAGTTTGCGGTTACGTCTTCTCCGGTAATGCCGTCGCCCCTGGTTGAACCCTGGACGAAAACACGGTTTTTATAAACTAACTCAACGGCAAGTCCGTCAAATTTGAGTTCACATTCATAATCTATATTTTCTTCCGCCGCATATCCGAGGAATCTTTTTACTTTTGCGTCGAATTCTAAAACTTCTTCGCGCGAGTAAGCATTATCCAAAGAGAGCATAGGAACGTTATGCTTAACCTGGCTGAATTTCTCGCTAACCGCGCCGCCGACTCTCTTAGAAGGCGAATCCTGCCTTACGAACTGAGGATATTTTCGCTCAAGATCCGATAGCTCGCGCATAAGTTTGTCGAATTCAAAGTCGGAAATAACGGGATCTTCAAGCATATAATACCTATAATTGTGATAATTCAAGGTATCGGTAAGCTCTGCTATTCTTTGCTTTGCTTTTTCTTCAGTAATTTTACTTGCTGTATCGTCAAAATCGGCACTTTTATTCATATCGTTTAATTAATTATAAAGAAAATTATAAACGTAATAATTTGCCAAAACTCTTTTAACATAAGTCCTTGTTTGATTAAATGGTATAAGCTCGATAAAAAGAGGCATTGCATAATTTTTTAAAAGATTGTTTTTCCAGTATGAAACGGCTCCAGGTCCTGCATTATAAGAAGCTATGGCAAGATATTTTTTTCCTTTAAACTGATCCAGAAGGGTTTTTAAATAATACGAGCCGAAACTTATATTTATATGCTTGCTGTATAGCATGAAAGGATTAAAATTATAGCAGTCGGTATGGCTTGCTATATAGTAACCGGTGGACGGAATAATCTGCATAAGCCCTATTGCGTTTGCGCTGGAATAACATGCGGGATTATAAAGGCTTTCCTGCCTCATTATGCCGTATATTAAATCTGCGGGAATACCGTACTTTGAAGAATATTTTTCTACATCGGCATAATGAGGCTTTGGATAAAGAATTTCTAAAAATTTTTTATTTAATAGCAGAGACCTATAACCGTCATCTTTAAAAATTAAAGTGAAAGCTATGTTAATGGCTGAACCGTAATATCCTTTTTTATAAAGTAAATATATCAAAAAAACATCGAAATTTTTGTTATTATGCTTCATTAACGCTATTTTCCGCAGTTCTATATAAGAAAGAGAATAAATATTTAGATTCAAAAGCGCTTTTAGCCTCTTAAATCTTAAATTTAAAGCATAATTATTATTTATTGATTTTTTAAATTCAGATGCATACTTTAAAGATACAATGCTATAACTGCGGATATCGCCGTCGTTTAAGGCTGACGCAGAGTAATCGGCGGCGCCGGTTAGTCTGCGGTCAAATATGCCCGACATAATACCGTAATAAGAATACCTTAAAATCCTAGATGCCCTTATTAAGTTAAAATAAAAATAAGCTCTTTTTTTATAGCCTAATTTTTCAAGTATAATGCCGTACCAGAATAGAAATCTTGCCGTGTTTTGATTTACGGAATCGTCTATAATAAAAAAAGATTTAAGCCTTTTTGCCGCGTTCAATAATTCCCCGGATTTCAAATCGTTTAAAACATAGCTCCATAAAATATTCCTGTAAATATTTTTAAGCTTTCGGTTAAGAAATCCATATTTTTCGGATATAGAATTCAAAATTAAAAAAGTTTTTTGACGTTTTCCTTGATTATAATAATAACGGGCTTTTAAGCCTAATATTTTTAAATTCTTTACTCCATAATATTCGTAGCATGCTTTATTTCTTTCATATTTTAAACATTCATCGGCTTTATCCAAAAACAAAGAGCTTTTAATCTTCATTAAATCTTCTAAAGTAATGAATTTTGCTTTTTTGTTTTTTAAAGCGGCCGTTTTTAAAAGAGCAATAGATTCAGTATAATATGAATCATAATATAAATCTTCCCCGCGTTTAATTTTTTCGGACAGATTCAAAGAGGATTTTTTTATTTTTATACGATGAGTTTTGCAAAAGTAAGGATAATCGATATAAAGCCGCTTTAAATATTCATCCGAAAGTATATAATCTTTAAGTTTAGCATATGCTTTGTATATATCGTACATTGCAAAAGAACGGACGGACGATTTTTTTGAATGCGTGATAATATATTTAAAATGGGATATTTCGGAAACATAACCGCCTGTTTTTTCTTCCGAAACGGCAAGATAAAAAATAGCATTTTTATAAAAGGTGAAATTTGGATAAGAAATCACAAGTTTCATCAAAACATAATTCGCCTTTCCGTATTCTTTAAGATTGATAAAAGACAACCCCTGATAATAAAGCGCAAAATTGCCGAGCGTCGTGCCTCCATCATGCAAATAAAGCCAGAACTTTCCCGCCGCAGCCTTATATCTGCCCGAAACAAAATTGTTAAAAGCTTTTTTAAAAACGGATTCGTTATTATAATTCAGATATGGTTCCGCATTTTTGCTTAAATAATCCGTATAAGAAAAAGCAGTGCCGTATAAAAAACAACTGAGCAGAGTAAAAGAATATACAATAAAAACGAGTAAAATCTTTTTTTTCATAATTAAAAATTAAAATAACCGCCGAAAACTTCTTCGGCAGGGCCGACCATATATATGCCGTTATTTAAATCTCCGGATATTTTAAGCGTTCCGCCGTATAAATTAACCCTTAGATCCTTTTTATCCATGTCTATTTTACCCGTTTTTTTCAAGACTGAATAAACTGCGCATGCGCCCGTGCCGCATGCCAAAGTTTCGCCTGAACCTCTCTCCCATGTTCTTATCAATACGTTTCCGTCGTCAAGCCTCTGGGTAAACTCTATATTAATCCGTTTAGGAAACATAGGATCGTTTTCTATAACTGGCCCATAATAATGAACGTCAAAATTTTTTACGTCTTCTACGAATGTAACGCAATGCGGATTTCCCATTGAAACGCAGGATACGGTAAAGCCTTTATTCGCTGCCGTTATTTTTTCGTCTATAATTTCCTTTTTTTGAAAAATTGCCGGAATTTTACCCGATTCAAATTCGGGAATGCCCATAAAAACTTTTGCTTCTTTAACGGTACCTGTTCCCTCTGATAAGTAAACTTCGACCGTCTTAATTCCGGCAAGCGTTTCGATATTTATAATTTTTTTATCCGTAAGATGCTTATCGTAAACATATTTTGCAAAACATCTTATTCCGTTGCCGCACATTTCTCCTTCGGAACCGTCTGCGTTAAACATCCTCATCCTAAAATCCGGTTTAGCGCCTGATGTTAATTTTAAAGAATTAGAAGATTTGCCGGCTGACGAAGGCGGTAAAATTATTATAATACCGTCGGAACCCACTCCGAAGTGTCTATCGCTTATTTTAACCGCAAGTTCTTTAAAAAAATTATTATCGCTATCGGCGTTTATACATGAAGGAATATCGTTAATGCCGTCTATATATAAATAATCGTTGCCTGCGCCATGAAGTTTAGTAAATTTTATTTTCATTGTTTCTCTTTTTTTAAAATCCTCCTTAGCGAAATGTTGCCGGTAGTCGTAAAACTGTGACTTATCACTATTCCGTTTTTCATAATTATGTATAATTTTTCTTTTAATTTTCTTGTAGAAGCAGTAAAAATTTCATTTCCTAAATGAACGTATTTTTTATATCTGAATCTGTATTTATAAGTAACTACGCCTGGTTTTAGCGGATTTGTCTTTATAGAATAAGGCGGCCCGAACATAGAAATTATCTGCGATTTTGTCGTCGTTCCGTTTATTATTTTATCGACGTTGGAATCAGGTATCGGCTTTCCTTCGATATTGCGAGTTGTAGCGCAACCTGCAAGCATTACGCCGGAAATAAAAATAACGGATAAAAATAAAATAATTACCTTAGATAGTCTGCGAGCGTTCATTGTAAAAACCTCTTTAAAATTTAATTCAATAATTAATATACATATATTAGCATTTTTAGGCTATTTTTAAAATATTTATTTCTGTTTTCAAATTTGTTACGGGGACAGAATTGAATTCCGTCCCCGTATTATTTCTCAGTCGAATATCTGGGGTCGAGGGCATTTCTGACCGCTTCTCCGACTAAATTGAAACTTAGGACGGTAAGTAAAATTGCAATACCCGGAAACAGCGTCAGCCACCATGCAACCATTATATAAGTTTTTCCCCTGGAAAGCATTCCTCCCCAGCTCGGCATAGGCGGCATAATACCAATCCCGAGAAAAGCTAAAGACGCCTGTATTAAGATTGCTCCCGCTATTCCAAGCGTAGCCGAAACTAAAATAGGGGCGACGACGTTAGGTAAAATTTCGATAAACATGATATAAAGGTCTGAAGCCCCTGCCGCTTTTGCGGATAAAACATAGTCTTTTTCCCTGTTCTGCATAAATTCCGCCCTTATTATCCTGGCTACGCCCATCCATGAAGTTAGGCCTATTATAATCATGATGTTTATGATAGAAGGTCTTAAAATAGCGCTTACCGCAAGAATAAGAAAAAAAGACGGGAAAGTCAGCATGATATCGACGAACCTCATTAAAAAACCGTCCGTCAAACCGGCATAATACCCTGCAAACGCGCCTATAATTATCCCAATAAAAAGGGATATGGAAACCGATATAAAACCGACTTCTACGGAAATTCTAGAGCCGTAAATAAGCCTTGACAAAACGTCGCGTCCAAGCTGATCCGTTCCAAGGAGATGCGCAAAACTAGGCGGCTGGAGTATTGCGTTTACATTTATTTTATCCGGATTATACGGAGAAATATAAGGCGCAAATACGGCTGCCAGGATAATAAGCAAAATAAAAATCAAAGAGCATAAAGCAAGTTTATTTTTTTTAAAAGCGTTTATTATTTCGTTCATGATTTAAATCAAA
>JAJZLA010000120.1 GCA_021803845.1 bacterium
CGAACTTAAGGACGGCGATATACCGGATTATGCAAAAATAGTTCCCGCAGGCGTGGAAAAAATAGCTAAACTTTCAAAAGAAGGATGCGCCTATATAGCGCTGTAATATGAGCAAACTTATACAGCCGCCTAAAGGGACGAGGGATTTTCTTCCCGAAGAGATGATTTTAAGAAGAAAGGTCATGGAAACCATAAGGGAATGTTTTGCCCTTTACGGATTCGTAGAAATAGATTCCCCGGTTTTCGAATATTTCGAGCTTCTTTCTAGGAAATGCGGAAGCGAAATCGAAAAAGAGATATATGTTTTCGAGGATAAGGCAAAACGCAAACTGGGTTTAAGATTTGAATTTACTTCCCCCTTAGGGCGTTATTACGCTACCAACTCCGAAAAACTTACCAAACCGTTTAAAAGATACATAATAGGCAAAGTTTACAGATACGAAAATACGCAGGCTGGAAGATACAGGGAATTTTATCAGGCGGATGCCGATATCGTAGGTTCGTATTCTATGAACGTCGAGAACGAACTGCTTGACCTTGCCGTTTTTACCCTTGAAAGGTTGGGCATGGGAAACTATGAGATAGTTATCAACAACAGAAAAATACTCGACGGCATAATTAACGCCGCAGGCATAGACGAAAGCAAAAAAGACGCCGCGCTGAGGGCATTAGATAAAACGGCGAAAATTGGAGAAGCCGGGGTAATTAAAGAATTTAAAGAGAACGGCATCGGCGAAGAAAATTACCGTTCGTTTATGAGGCTGATAGATTTAAACGCCGAATCGGAAGACTCAAAAAAACTGGCGGCCTTAAAAGAACGCATTTGCGCGGATTTAAAAGACGAATCTATTAAAAATAAGGCAAACGAAGGCATAGAAGAGCTTTCGGCTATAATTGGAAACGAGCGGAAAGTCGAAACCCGGGAAGGCTCAGGCGTTATAAAATTCGACCCGCTTTTAGTCAGAGGGTTAGGCTATTATACCGGACCTATTTTCGAGATAAAATCGAAAGACGTCGCCATAGGAAGTTTTGCTGCAGGCGGCAGATACGATAATCTCGTAGAACTTTACGGCGCCCGTCCCGAAGGCGCGTGCGGAATATCGTTCGGCGTCGAAAGAATAATAGATATCATTACCGAAAGGGATAAAGACATATTGAAATCATTTTCTTCGCCGGTAAAGGTTTATATAATTTATTTAAGCGAAAACGAAAAGATATTTGCCTTAAAAACCGCAAAATTTTTCCGTTTAAAAGGAATTGCTGCCGAATTATCCGTTTCAAGCGAACACAATATAGGAAAAGAGATAAAATACGCCGATAAAAAGGGCATAGAATATTTTGTAGTAATAGGCGAAAAAGAAGCCTCGGAACAAAAGCTCGCCTTAAAAAACCTTAAAACGAGAAAAGAAACAGCCGTTTCCGCAGAAGAAGCCGCCGAAGTAATCAAACGCAATTAAATTAATTATCGGCTAAAAAGTTATATTAATTTGCATGTTTAAATTTTTTAAAAAAAAGCGCGATAAAACGGTTATAAAATCGGAAATAATAATAAGCGGTTTTAATATTACGGTTTTAAAAAAAGATATTAAAAATCTTCACTTAAACGTACTTCCGCCGGACGGAAAGGTAAGGGTTTCGGCGCCGAAGAGAATGGACGACCGGTCCGTCCGCGTTTTTATAATATCAAAACTGCCGTGGATAGAAAAACACGTAAACAGCTTTAAAGTGCGGCCGAGAGAAACTCCTAGGGAATATATTTCGGGTGAAAGCCATTATTTTAAAGGAGAAAAATATTTGCTCAACGTTATCGAATACTGCGGAAAACCTTATATAACGATAAACAATAAAAAATATATAGATTTTTACGTAAAGAAAGATGCGCATTTAGAGGAAAAGAAAAAAGTTTTTTTACTCTGGCAGAGGGAAGAATTAGCAAAAGAGCTTTCCGGCATATTTAATAAATGGCAGGAAATTATGGGAGTTTCTGTGGAAGAGTGGAGAATAAAACGCATGAAGACGAAGTGGGGCACCTGCAACACTTCAGCAAAAAGGATATGGATAAACCTGGAACTCGCTAAAAAACCGGTTTATTGCATCGAATATATCGTCATCCACGAATTGGCGCATCTTATTGAGAGAAATCATAATAAAAAATTTACGGCGGTTATGGATAAATTTATTCCTCAGTGGAGAAGCTATAAAAAAGAATTAAACTCTTCTTTTTTAAATATTGCATGATCCCGGTGATTCACAAAACTATTCCGGCAATTTTTTAGATAATCTATTTTTCTATTACTCCGAGCCCTCATATTCGTTTGACTTTTTTAAAATAATGGTTTAAAATTAATCATCGACCGCTGTTTGTAAAAATTTAACCGCCGTTAGTTTTTGTTCAAACTCTATAATACAAACTGCTTCCACTAATATAATTTATCTTAGTTATAAATCTATAAATTTTATGAAACAATTTAAAAAAGTATTGATAGCCAACAGAGGCGAGATTGCTTCGAGAGTTATCAGGGCTTGTAAAGAGCTCGGCATTAAAACCGTTGCAATTTATTCCGAAGCCGACGGACAGGCTCTTCACGTAAAAAAAGCGGACGAGGCTTATCTTGTGGGTCCCGGTCCGATATCCGGATACCTTAATATCAACAGGATAGTAGATTTAGCAATAAATACTGGCGCCGACGCCATACATCCAGGATACGGATTTCTGTCGGAAAATCCGAAGTTTCCCGAAGTATGCGAAAAAAGAGGCGTAATATTCATAGGCCCGTCCTCCCGGACTATAGCTATGATGGGAGACAAGATAGAATCCAAAAGGCTTATGAAATCGGTTGGAGTTCCGGTAGTCGAAGGATCGGAAGGCGGGGTCGAATCGGAGGAAGAGGCTGTTGGGGTCGCCAATAAAATAGGCTATCCGGTTATGATAAAAGCTTCGGCGGGCGGCGGAGGAAAAGGCATAAGGATATGTTTTAACGACGAGGAGCTGATTAAAAACTTTTCTATATCCCGTTCCGAAGCCGAAAAATCGTTCGGAAATCCAGAAGTTTTTATAGAAAAATACATAGAAAAGCCGCACCATATCGAATTTCAAATACTCGCGGATAATTACGGCAACATTATACATCTCGGCGAAAGAGACTGCTCTATACAGAGAAGGCACCAAAAACTGATAGAAATAGCACCTTCTCTCATACTTAACGAAGAAATGCGCAAAAAAATGGGCGAATCGTCTATAAAAGCCGCACGCGCCTGCAACTACCGCAATGCAGGAACAATAGAATATATTGTCGATAAACACGGAAATTACTACTTTATGGAAATGAACACCAGGATACAGGTGGAACACAGCGTTACTGAAATAGTTACCGGAGTCGATATAGTAGGAGAACAGATACAGATAGCTATGGGTAAAGAGCTCGACATTAAGCAGGAAGACGTTTCTATGAGAGGGTATGCCATAGAATGCCGCATTAACGCCGAAAATCCCAGAAAAGATTTTATTCCCAGCACAGGAAAAATCACTGCTTATTATTCTCCGGGAGGGATAGGAGTGAGGATAGACGGCGCCGTTTATAAAGATTACGTCATTCAGCCTTTTTACGATTCGATGATTGCAAAACTGACGGTGAGCGGCAGAACTTGGGAAGAGACAGTGCGAAGGGCGCAGAGGGCGCTGGACGAATACGTGGTAAAAGGCATCAAGACTACCATACCGTTTCAGCTTAAAATAGTTCAGGACGAAGATTTTTTAAAAGGCAACTTCGATACGCATTTTATAGACGAAAGGCTTTATTTGAGGGACTATAAATTGCAAAAAGACCCTTTCGACCGGATACTTGCCATATCGGCGGCCATATCGGCTTATTACGGAATTTAGTATAATATAAGTAAAAAGGTAAAAATACATGGAAGAAAAAAGCTACATAAGAAAAATAGGCATTACCGAAACGGTTTTAAGGGATGCACACCAATCTCTTTTAGCTACGAGAATGATTACACCTGATATACTCGGCATAGCTAATGTTCTAGATAATATTGGATTCTGGTCTTTAGAGGTGTGGGGAGGAGCGACGTTCGATTCGTGCCTGAGGTTTTTAAAAGAAGACCCGTGGGAAAGACTCAAAAGAGTCAGAAAAGCATATAAAAACTCAAGGCTGCAGATGCTTTTAAGGGGGCAGAATTTAGTCGGCTACAGGCATTATGCGGACGACGTGGTTGAAAAGTTTGTTTCGTTAAGCGCCGATAACGGTATAGACGTATTCAGGATATTCGATTCGCTGAACGATTTCAGAAACATAAAAAAAGCCGTAGAAACGGCAAAAAAGAAGAAAAAGATCGTTGAGGCTACTATATGTTATACGACAAGCCCCGTCCATACGAACGAGCTTTTTACGCAGATGGCTTTGGAGCTTGAGAATATGGGCGCGGACACTATATGCATAAAAGATATGGCGGGACTTCTTTCTCCCACTAACGCTTATAATCTTGTATCTATGATTAGAAAAAAAATAAGCCTTCCTATACATGTGCATTCCCATTCGACCAGCGGTTTTGCTTCTATGTCTTTATTGAAAGCGGTTGAAGCGGGAGCGGATAATATCGATACGGCCATCTCTTCTATGTCGTGCGGAACGTCGCATCCTCCAACCGAGTCTATGGTTTTTACGTTATCCGAGATGGGTTACGATATCGACCTGGACCTCGAAAAACTTAAAGAAGTTGCGGATTATTTCAGAAACGTAAGGAAAAGATACGGCTCTTTGGAAAGCGAATATACAAATATTAATGCGGATATCATAGTTACTCAGGTTCCCGGCGGAATGATGTCTAATCTGGCAAACCAGCTTAAAGAGCAGAATGCTCTAGATAAAATGGAGGAGGTGCTTTACGAAGTTCCCCAGGTCAGGGAGGATTTCGGTTTTCCCCCGTTAGTTACCCCTACCTCTCAGATTGTAGGAACGCAGGCCGCCCTTAACGTTATAACGGGCGAAAAATATAAAGTGGTAACAAGCGAAACAAGAAATTACCTTAAAGGCTATTACGGCAAACCGCCTGCCGAAATTAATTCCGATATACAGAAACGCGTGCTCGGAAACGAAGAAATAGTTACCGTCAGGCCTGCGGATTTGATAGAGCCGGAATTATCAAAAGAATACAAAGATATTAAAGGGTTTAAAATAAACAAAGAAGATTTACTTTCGTATGTCTTATTTCCCAATATCGCCTTAGAGTTTTTTAAAGCGAGGAAAGAAGGAGTTTTGCCGGATTATTCGAAACCTACCGATAAAGAATCGGTTTTAAGTCCGGTGCAGGAGCAGAACATCCCGCAAGAATCGGCAGCCGCTTTGGAAAAAGACGGAGGACTGGCTCCGAGCGAGTTTATCGTTACCGTTCACGGCGAAAGTTATAAGATAAAAATTGCAGGCGTAGGACACAAATCCGACCAAAAAAGACCGTTTTTCTTGAATATCGACGGTGCCCTCGAAGAAGTAGTCATAGAATCGCTTACTGAAATCGTCCCGAGCGCAGGGGGAGAGATAGTCGGCGAAAGCATAGCAAGGTCGAAAAGGCCTTCTCCTAAAAGAGACGGGGACGTTTATGCCCCCATGCCCGGAAGAATTACAAAAGTTATAGTTAAAGAAGGCAGTCCGGTAAAAGCGGGCGATACCGTTTTAATAGTAGAAGCGATGAAAATGGAAAACGAGATACATACTCCTATCGACGGCGTGGTTAAAGAAATTTATATAAAAGAAGGAGACAGCGTGAATCCTGACGAAACCTTAATTTACGTCGAGGCTTGCAATGCTTAATTTTGTGGTATAATTTAGTAAGAAAG
>JAJZLA010000121.1 GCA_021803845.1 bacterium
CTTCGCGACTATATCGTTTAAATTTTTAGAAAGACCCTTTATGTTATGAGTTATAGACGGAAGTTCTTTTCTTAAATTATAAGATATGGCATTAAAGTTATGAATGGTTCTTGTAATAGCGGCATCGTTTTGAACGGTTAATCCGTTAATATGCCTGGAAATTGCTGCAAAATTGGACAGAATAACGTCAACGTTTCTCTGGTTTACATATACAAGCCTGTTTAAATTTTCCGAAAGCGTAGCGATATTGTGTAAAATCGCTTTAATATTCTTTTCGCCGGTCTTAGTCCCTATAGAGTTTTTTAGAGATTTTGAAACTTTCTCAAGATCGCCTGCCGTTTTTGAAAACTTAGTTATCAAGCCGGACATGCTTTGAGGCGACATCTCGCTTCTTATAACCTCTTTATCCAAAACTTTTTCAGACTGCTCCGGCTGTTCTCCCGCCGCAGGAGAAATTGCAATATAAGATTCGCCGAGGAGACTCAATGACCTTATAGACGCAATATATTGAGGATAAACTTTATATTTTGAGTTAATAGCCATATAAACTCTTGCTAATCCTTTTTCTAAACTTATTTTTTCTACCGAGCCTATTTTTATGCCGGCCATAGTAACCGAGGTTCCTGCGCCTATACCGCTTGCGGATTTGAAATAAGCAGAAATTACGTACGTAGGCTGCTTAAAAATATGTATCTTGCCTACTTTGAAGGAAAAATATGCAAGTATCGCAAGCACTATTACTACAAAAATACCTACTTTTGTTTCTTTATTGATATTCATAAGCCGAAAAATTAAAAATATATAAAATTAAATAGAAATAGGTCCTTCCATGCTTCCGGATACAAATTGTTTTACTATCGGATTAACGGAATTTTTGAAAGCTTCCGCCTGTCCGTATTCAATTATTTTACCATCATAAAGCATTGCTATTATATCCCCCGTCTTATAAGCGCCGGCTATATCGTGGCTTATAATTATTCCGGTAAAATTGAATTTATCGTGCATAGATATAATTAGGTTATTGATAACGTCCGACATAATAGGGTCTAATCCCGTGGTGGGTTCGTCAAAAAGCATTATCTCCGGATTAAGTATCAGCGCCCTCGCTACCCCTACTCTTTTTCTCATACCGCCCGATATTTCGGAAGGCATTTTCTTGTCATGGCCTTCCAAACCGACGTCTTCTAATACGGAAAATACTTTTTCCTTAATTTCATTTTCCGAAATTTTCAGATGCCGCCTCAAAGGAAATGCAACATTTTCAAAAACATTTAAGGAATCCAGCAATGCGCCGTCCTGAAAAACCATTCCGAATTTTTTTCTTACTTCGTTAAGTTCTTTCTTTTTTAAAAGATTAATATCTAAGCCGTTTATTAAAACTCTGCCGGAATCGGGCTGCATAAGCCCTATTATGTGCTTCAGCATCACGCTTTTTCCGCCGCCGCTCCTGCCTATTACTACCGTTATTTTTTTATCCTCGAATTTTATATTTAAATCGTCTAAAACTTTTATTCCGTTAAAAGATTTCGACAATTTGTCTAAAATAATCATAAAAAAATAAATTATAAATACCTTGTCATAATGAAAATAATTAAAGGCTAATAAATAACGTTATATCTATATTTGAATATTTATAATTATATACCTCTATATAAAATTAATCAATTTTACATAGGTTGACGGTTTAAAAATCAAAACAAAATCGAAGTTAAAATATAATCGGCAAATAAAATATAAATGGAACTTAACACTACCGCCTGAGTAGTAAATTTTCCCACGCCCTTAGCGCCTCCGGAAGTCTGAAAGCCTTTATACGTACTTATAATAGACAATATAGCGCCGAAAAATACAGCTTTTAACAAGCCGTTATATATATCGCTCAGTTTGACGTACTGGTATATTTTATCTATGTAAGTTACGTGATTTAATCCTAAAAAATAAACATAAACAATATATCCGCCTATAATTCCTATTAAAGAACATAGCACCGCCATTACAGGGAGCATTATCATTGCGGCAAGAATACGGGGTACAGAAAGGAAATAATAAGGATCTACCGCCATAACCTCTAAAGCGTCTATCTGCTCGGTCACCCTCATAGTTCCTATTTCTGAAGCCATAGAAGAGCCGCATCTTGCGGTAATCATAAGTGCGGTTAGAACAGGACCTAGTTCCCTCAGCATAGACAACGCTACGGTAGGGCCTATCATATAAGTGACGCCTATTATTTTCGCGGCATAATAGGCTTGCAAAGACAAAACCATGCCGGTGAAAAGACCCGTCAATCCGATGACGGAAAATGAATCTATGCCGATAAATATCATCTGGTCTATAAGATTTTCTAAATTAATAAAATATGCGGCTACGGAAAGTATCATGTCCCATATATATATAACTATAGAGCCGAGTTCGTTAACCGTGTATATAACGAAATTGCCTATTTTTTCAAACGGACTCAGCAGTTTAATTATTATATTCATAATTTGCGGAAAACGCTTTTTTATTTTAAATATTTTGAAAACTTGCAGGAGGTAAATTCTTACATAAATTAAGACTCTTCTAATTCAACGTGCCAGTATGCATTATCGACAATATTTAAAAACGGCATCCATTCCTTATACATAATATTTGTAAGGGAAATATGGTAGTACGGCGACCATTCCGGTTTTCTTGGTTTCTTAATAAGTTTCATCCCCGCTTGTTCCGGCGTTCTTCCGCCTTTAATTCTATTGCAGTTTATACAGCTGCATACCACGTTTTCCCATGACGAAACGCCTCCCGACATCCTGGGTATAACGTGGTCTAAATTCAGCTCATTTTTTTTAAATTCTTTGCCGCAATATTGACATCTGTTATTATCTCTTAAAAAAATGTTGGCTCTTGAAAATTTTATGTATCTTTTTGGAAGTTTATCGTAATTAACCAATATTATAACCCTTGGAATCCTTATAGCTCTCCCTATCAATCCGATAGAACCGCTTTTCTCGCTTACCGCGAGATCCTGCCAAGAATCGAAACTGAACGTCCTGTAATTTTCGTCCACCGCCTTGGCAATATCTTGATAAAGAAGTATCAGCGCTCTTTTAAGAGACGTAACGTGAACCGGCAAAAAAGACTTATTCAAAACTAAAACGCTTGAAGATAACATAAAAATATCCAAATTTGAAGGTTAGACTTTATTCTTCCTTTTCAGCCTTATGATGACGCGCCGCTAAATTGAATTTGCGTCTCCATAACATAATATGTAATATTTTTACTTTAAAAATTTTATAAAAATATATTTTAATTATTTTTATAATTTTAGTTATATATTATACCAATAAAATAAAATAAAAACTACCCCCAGCGGCCGAAGGCAGCCTTTCTTGAAACGCAAATTAGACGGAGGTTGCAGCTGCAAGTATATCGTTGAAATCGCCGGGGAACACGGTTCGCATGTCGAGCCTAAACTCGCCGTTTTTTATTTTTCCTATGACTGGGGTTTTGGCTTTTCTGAATATTTCGGCTATGCCGGATGCGCCGATTTTTTTATGGATTATGGACAGCGAATATGTTTTAAGTTCATAATCAGGAAGAGCGCCGCCGCCTACAAGGCTGAAATCCTCGGTTATTTTAAATGCAAACAGACTTTTGTCTATATGTTTAGATCTTTTAATTAAGTTTAAAAGCTTTAGAGCTTTTCGTTTAATTTCCGTGTCGGATTGAGCGATAAGGGAAAGCGTAGGAATATTTTTAACAGCCCTGTCCGCATCTAAATATTCAAAAAGAACGGCTTCTAGTCCGGCAAGGGTCATTTTGTCTATTCTAAAAGCCCTGTTTAACGGGTTAGCAGCTATCCTGTCTATGTATTCCGCCTTTCCGGCTATTATTCCGGCCTGCGGCCCGCCGAGAAGTTTGTCGCCGCTAAAAGTAACGATATCGACTCCGTTTTCTACGACCTCTTGGGCGGTAGGTTCATACGGAAGCCCGAATCTTCTTATATCGACGAAACTTCCGGAGCCTAGATCCTCCATTACCGGAATACCGTGCTTTTTGGCCATGGAAGCTATATCTTTTCCTGAAGGACTTGCAGTAAAACCTATTATCCTGAAATTGCTTTGATGCACTTTTAGCAATAAAACCGTATTTTCGTTTATGGCTGATTCATAATCGCTCAGTTTAGTTTTGTTGGTAGCCCCGACCTCTATCAAAGCCGCTCCTGAAGCCGACATAATATCCGGTATCCTGAACGAACCGCCTATCTCTACCAGTTCGCCCCTTGAAACTACTACCTCTTTTTTTGCTCCTGAACAAAACGTAGAAAGCGACATAAATACCGCCGCCGCATTATTGTTTACTACTATGGCTTTTTCGCATTTTAAAATTTTTTTAAGAAGGTATTCTATGTGCGAATACCTTTTTCCCCTTTTCCCCTCCGAAAGATTAAACTCCAAATTAGAGTACGAAGAGGATATTTTTGAAATATTGTCTAAAGCGCTTTGCGGTAAAATAGAACGTCCTAAATTTGTGTGAATAACGACTCCCGTTCCGTTAACGACTTTCTTTAAGCTGAAAGAAAAATCGTTTAAATCGTTATAAAGTTTTTTTATAAAAAATTCTGCGTCTAGTTTAGACAGGTTTTCCGAAATATCCTGATCGATTCCGTTTTGCATCGACTCGATAACTTTTTTCTTTTCGGATTCTATTAAATTTTCTATTTTATCTTTTATAAATTCATAGGGAAAAGCATTATATGCCGAAGAGTTTTTAATTCTTTCCAATACCGACTGAATGCTTGGAAACCGCCTTAATATTTCGTTTTTATTTTTATTTTCCATATTTTAACTAATATATAGGATATATGTTAAACAGTTTCAAAAGATTTAAGTCTTTTTCCGGTATGAAACGTTAAAAAATCTCTTAAAAACATCGAGCAATCCATAAGTACATCTTCTTTGACGTTAAGTTTATTTATTATTGAAATATCCGACTCGACCATTAAGTTTGACAGATTTATAAAATTAACCGGCATATTTTTTATTTCTAAATATTTAAAGCCGTTGTTTTTATCGTTAGCGCATGAACTGCATATAACGCCTCCTTTTTTAAGGCTGAATCCGAATTCGTTTAAAACATTGTTTTTGCCGCAGATTATACAGTCGGTGAAATTAGGATAAATTCCGGTAAATTTAAGAAGATTAGAAATAAAAAAAATTTCATATTTAAGAAGAATAGAGTTTAACGGCGTTTGTTTGCTATCCTGCAAATTTAAAGCTTCTATTTTATTAAGTCCGGTATAAATATTTTTTATAAGATTAAATATATTTTTGTTTATGTCTCTTTCCTGGCATAAAACCCTTGAAATTTCTATAAGTTTGGTCAGAAAAAGATATATATCTATATTCTTTCTGAGATTTTTATAATCTTCCACAAGATCTACCTCATATAATATATCCAGCGTCATACCCGGTTTTTCATAAAATTTGATATTAGTAAGCATAGCGGGCTCTAATTTTCCCAGAAACCTTTTTTTACTTTTCCTTGCGTTATTCGCAAAACACGTAATTTTCCCGAAATCTTCGGTTATATAGCTTAAGAGCAGATCCGCTTCATTCATTTTTTTTGCGTATATAACAAATCCTTTCGTGGAATGAAGTTTCATAGATTTTTACTCCCAATACTTAATATTTAAAAACCTAAAATAATCATTTGCCCGAATTAAATATAATAAATATACCGGCTATGATGATAAAAACGCCTATCCATCTTTTAACGCTCACTTTTTCTTTTAAGAATATTTTAGAAAGAAGGACGACGAGAACGTAA
>JAJZLA010000122.1 GCA_021803845.1 bacterium
ATTTTATTCTTTAATTAATTTGTAAATAGCCAAATATTTTATATTATAAAATTATAAAACTTTATTGCAGTTGTTTCTGCGATTCGATATAATCCGCCAAAGGCATCAAAAGTTCGTCTAATTCGCCGTCCATAAAAGAAGCCAGCTTATGTATGGTTATACCGGCGCGGTGGTCAGTTATTCTGCCCTGCGGAAAATTATAAGTTCTTATCTTTTCGCTTCTGTCGCCGCTGCCTACCATACTTTTTCTGTTTTGAGCCTCTATGCTTTTTTTATCTGCTTCTATCCTGTTTAATAGACGCGACCTTAATATTCTAAGTGCTTTAGCTTTATTTTTGTGCTGAGATTTTTCGTCCTGACAGGTAACGACTAATCCGGACGGAATATGCGTAACCCTGACTGCCGAATCCGTAGTATTGACGCTCTGCCCGCCGTGTCCGGAAGACCTGTAAACGTCTATTCTTAAATCTTCTGGATTTATTTTTAAATCTATTTCTTCGGCTTCAGGCATGACTGCAACGGTAGCCGCCGAAGTATGCACCCTTCCCTGCGTTTCCGTTGCCGGAATTCTTTGAACCCTGTGCACTCCGCTTTCATTGCGCAAAAGACGGAATGCTTCTTTTCCTTTTACCGAAACTATGGCTTCTTTTAACCCGCCGGTAGAAGAAGGGCTTAAAGAAATAGCTTCGAATTGAAAATTTTTTGTTAAGGCATACTTATTGTACATTTTAAAAAGGTCAAGGGCGAAAAGTGCGGCTTCTTCGCCGCCGGTAGCGGCTCTTATTTCTAGAAGTATGTCTCTGTCCTGAGAATTTTCTTTGGGATAAAAGAAATCTTTAATTTCTTCGGCTATTTTATCCGCTTTGCTTTTTAGGGAATTTATTTCTTCGTTTTCTAAATCGATTAGAGCGGGGTCGGACTCTGTTTTAATCAGCTTTTCAAGGTCTTTTATTTCTGATTCCGTTTTATTATATTCCGAAAATTGTTCCGCAGTTTTTTTTATAGCGTTGTATTGTTTAGATAATTCTTTTATTTCCGGACTGAAACCTTTTGTGCTTTCTTCCTGTATTTTAGAATATAATTCCTCGGCTTTTTCTGATAATTCCGAGGCTTTTTTTATTAAGTTATCGTCAAGCATTAAACACATCCTTCAAAGCAATTAAATGCATATAGCAAATAGAATTAAGGTTAAAAGTCGAGACCGCCTTTTAACCAGGACTTCCTCACGTCTGAAGGACTTCCGCAAGAGAATTCCCCTTCGGAACAATTTCCCCTTACGCACGACGGACCCGCTCCGTGAAAAACAGACGGAGCTATAGGATAGGCCAATTTAAACATTTCACGGGCTACCGACCTTATCTCCCACTGCGCTCTGTTGCATCCTCTAAGCTTAAAAAAATGAAGGAGTTCCCTTGCATTCATAGTAAAAATAATTTGGGTTTCAGTCGCATTTGGAAGAAGATATCTGGCATCTTCCGCAGGAACGCCTTTTTCTATAAAATATCCGTAAAGCGAAAAAATATCTTCGGTTATTTTTTTATATTTTTCCAAAAATTCAGGATTACAGGCTATAGAATCGGGAATAAGATATTTAGGCTTATCTTCCTTAACGTACCGCTGGCTTCTTTGAGAATATGAAGCTATTCTATGCCTTACTAATTGATGGGAAGCGCTTCTCGACAATTTTTCCACGCCGAAAGTAAAATTAGAATGTTCCAGAACGGATTCGTGCCCCGAAATCCTTATTCTTTTAATTAGTTTCCTGGCCTGCTCAAGTCCTTTCTCGCCGTCGTTAAAATCGGCCTCTATCTTGTCTATGCCGTAAGAACTGTAGCATAGACGCGCTGCAGTAGCAATAGTAATTTCAGGCTTGGAAGTATAATTAATAAGCTTAACCATTCATAAAAGGAAAAATAATAAATTTATTTGTTTATTTTTTAGCGGCGCTGCTTTTTACGCCGGCATATTTTTTGTTAAATTTATCTATTCTTCCTGCGCTATCGACAAATTTTTGCTTACCCGTATAAAACGGATGGCATTTTGAACATATATCGACGTGAATTTCCTCTACGGTGCTTCCCGTAACGAATTCTTCCCCGCAGGCGCATTTAACTTTAGCCTGATAAATTTTCGGGTGTATTCCCTCTTTCATGTTTTTACCGCTCCTTTTTTATTTTTTTAATATAAGTTAATTATTATAAGATTTTAAAATAAAATTTTCAACCTTTTTAATATCGTCTTTAACGTCGACCGGTATCGTAGAAATATCGACGGTTTCAAGTTTTATCTTATAACCGTTTTCTATTGCCCTCAACTGTTCCAGCATCTCCTTTTTTTCTAAATAAGACTGCTCCATTTTACCGAATTCAAAAAGAAATTTTTTCGTATATCCGTAAAAACCGAGATGTTTATAACCGTAAATCCCTTTAATATCCTTAAGCTTATCGGCCTGTTCCCTGTCGTAAGGTATAGGGCTTCTGGAAAAATATATTCCGAAATTTTCTTTATCCACTACTACTTTTACGTTATTTGGATCCATAAACTCGTCAAAGTCGTAAATAGGCGTTTTAACGCTCGTAAATGTAATTTCTCCTTTTTCTCCGTTTTCGTCAAAAGGTTTTATTAATGCAGATATTATTTCCGAATTTACTAACGGTTCGTCTCCCTGTATGTTTAGTATTATATCGGCGTCCACATTCTGAACGGCTTCGATTATCCTGTCCGTTCCAGTCTGATGAGTATCTTTAGTCATAACTACGTTTGCTCCGAAATCTTTGCAAGCGTCGAATATTCTTTTGTCTTCCGTAGCTATGATGACGTCCGACAACAATTCCGACTTTTTAACTCCTTCGTAAACATGCTTTATCATCGGCTTTCCCATAATCAAAGCAAGAGGTTTTCCTTCAAACCTCGTCGATTTATATCTTGCGGGTATAACCGCGACTATTTTTTTCATATTCATATTTTATTATATTTAATCGTAAAATAAAATAAATTTATTCAGACCGCGTAATATAAACGTCGTAACCGTATTTTGCTATAGTTTTGGCAAAATTATAAGCATCCTGCAAATTTTTAAAGTCGCCGAATACCACTTTATAATAGAATGTGCCCCTTATATTTTTTTCTGCAAGCTTAACTCCGGGCACAAATTTTTTCATTGCCGATATTTTTTTTAGCGCCTTTGCCTTTCTCGTATAAGCGGCAAACTGCAGCGTATAGCCGCAAACCGGAGGCGCATGTTTTACTGCCGGCACTATTCCGCTTGTACTATAATATCTTTTACATTGAGCTAAAGAAACGGGATTGAGACCCAAATACTGCACCCTTACTAATGCCGTCCCCGGTCCTACCATATCTAAAGCTCTTGCCGCCGCATACGAAAGATCCATAATCCTGCCGTCGGCATAAGGACCTCTGTCGTTAACCAAAACTTCAACGCTTCTGTGATTTTCCAGATCCGTCACGTAAGCATAACTGTTTAAAGGAAGGGTTAGCGAAGCCGCGGTTAAATCGTACATGTTATAAATTTGACCGCTTGCAGTGGGTCTGCCCTGAAATCCTGGACCATACCACGAAGCTACTCCTATTTCTACATCGTTAGATATTCGTTTAGGAGGATAATATCCGGGAGAAGGAGCATATCCTCTGGCGCTTTGTCCTGAATAATTTCCTCCGATTATATAAGGAACGCAGCCGGATAGAAAAACCGCGGGCATAAAAACAAAAAATAAAATTAATATTAAGGTTATTTTTTTATTTGACATCTTTAATATTTATACTATATAA
This sequence comes from bacterium, assembly GCA_021803845.1. Next base: position 3,790 of record JAJZLA010000122.1, read on the forward strand.
TAAAAAAATAAATGCATAATTTATTTAATTCATTATATTATACATTTTATACATACAAACATACGAATTTTTATTACAATTATATAATTAAATAGACTGTCAGACAAGTCTATATTTAATGTTCTTATCGAGAGCGGTAGAGGGACGGGCCCTTTGAAACCGCAGCAACCGTTTAGATTATAATAAAATCGGTGCTAATTCCCGCAGGTTCATTCCTGGAAGATAAGAAGAAACGAGTTTAAAAACCTCTTCTTCCTAATTTTCGGGAAGGAGAGGTTTTTTTGTTATAGGCTTTACTTTAATAAAATAAATTAAAAACAGAATAAATTAAAATAAGGAGACAAAATGTTCGTGAAAGGTTTAAAATGCAGGGAATGCGGCAAGGAATATCCAGACAGCCCGCTTTATGTTTGCGATTATTGTTTCGGTCCGCTCGAAGTGGACTACGATTACGATAAAATAAAAAAAGAGATAACAAAAGAAAAAATAAAATCTCGCGATGCCAATATGTGGCGGTATCAGGAACTTCTTCCTATAAAAGGAGAGATAAAAATAGGCAAAAACGTGGGATATACGCCGCTCGTAAAAGCCGATAACCTTGCAAAAGCACTCGGCGTTAAAGAAATGTACGTTAAAAACGATGCCGTAAACTTTCCTACACTATCTTTTAAAGATAGAGTCGTTTCGGTAGCTATTGCAAAAGCAAGAGAATTCGGTTTTAAAACCGTCGCCTGCGCATCTACGGGCAACCTGGCAAATTCCGTTGCGGCATTAGCGGCTTCTTCCGGTTACGAAAGTTTCGTATTCATACCGTCAAACCTTGAAACAGGAAAAGTATTGGGGACACTTATATACGACACTAATCTCGTTAAAATTAACGGCAGTTACGATAAAGTCAACAGGCTCTGCACCGAAATAGCCGGCAAACACAGCTGGGCATTCGTAAACATAAATTTAAGGCCTTATTATGCCGAAGGTTCAAAATCCCTTACTTTCGAAATGCTGGAACAGTTAGGATTTAAAGCCCCCGATAACGTCGTAGTTCCAATGGCCGGCGGCTCTTTAATAACAAAAGTAGGCAAAGCCATAGACGAGTTCGATTACTGCGGACTGCTTAACGAAAAACCGCATACTAGAATTTTCGGAGCGCAGGCTACCGGATGCAATCCTATAACCGCTACTGTTAAAGAAAAAAGAGAATTTATAAAGCCGGTAAGAACTCCGGATACTATCGCAAAATCACTTGCAATAGGAAATCCGGCAGACGGCTACTATGCATCCGACCTTATGAATAAAACAGGCGGATACGGCGAAGACGCTACCGACGAAGAAATAGTCGAAGGCATGAAACTTCTTGCCGCTACCGAAGGCATATTTACCGAAACTGCAGGGGGCGTCACAGTCGCCGTAGCAAAAAAACTTATAGAAAAAGGTTATATAAACAAAAACGAAACGACGGTTCTTGCTATTACGGGCAACGGACTTAAAACTCTTGAGGCATTAAACGGAAAATTAAAAGAAGCGCCGGTTATTGAAGCTAATTTAGAAGAATTTGAAGGAGTTTTATCTAAAATTAAAAGAAAAAAATAAATAAGCGATTATATTAATTTTAATTATAAAAATAAAGGAGGATTAAAATGCCTATAAAAGTAAGAATACCTACGCCGCTTAGAACTTTAACCGGCGGCAAGGCAGAAGTAGAGTCTAACGGTTCAAATATTATCGAAATAATTAACGATTTAGAGAAAAATTTTTCGGGAATAAAAGAAAGAATATGCGAACAGAACGACCAGGTAAGAAGATTCGTTAACGTTTATCTGAACGATGAAGACATAAGATTTATAGACAACATAAATTCAAAGGTTAAAGACGGGGACACCATTTCCATAATTCCGGCAATAGCCGGCGGCGCACCGGAAAAAAAAAAATTTTACCTCAACTATCCGCAGGAAGTAATTAAAGAGCCTTTAATTTATCTTGT
>JAJZLA010000123.1 GCA_021803845.1 bacterium
ATCTCTTCGATAAGTTCTTCGGGTATCTCCCTTAAAAATCTCGACGGCATATTATATTTGTACTCTTTGCCCGACCTTCTTCTTTTAGACCATGTAAGATAAAGTTTTTCTTTCGCCCTTGTTATCCCTACGTAACAAAGCCTTCTTTCTTCTTCCAGCGAAAGCTCGTTGTCTAAAGACCTTATGTGCGGGAAAAGATGCTCTTCCAGCCCCGCGATAAAAACAACCGGAAACTCTAAGCCTTTTGCGCTGTGGAGGGTCATGAGCGATACTTTTGTAATATCCGAACCGCCCGCCGCACCCGGTTCTTCCTTAGTGTCGTTAATCGCGCTCTGGTCTAAAAACTCGGTGATATCGTCGAAATCATGGGAAGCGTTTATCAGTTCTTCTATATTTTCGAGCCTGTTGCCGTCAAGTTCGTTAGCCTTGGATACCCCGGCTTTAAGCATAGATTCATAGCCCGAAGCTTTATATGCGAAATTGATTATATCCGCCAGTTTATCGCCGGAGTTCGAACCGGAACCGCGGCCCGATTCTTCTCCTGTATCAGCATTGCCTGTTTTAACAGCCCCTTCATGTTCGCCTAATATAGCGGATTTTATTTCAGATTTTATTTTTAATATTACGCCGAAATAATTTGCGATACCGGAAACGGAAGAATCGCGGGCTGGCGGGCGGGAAAATTCGGTTGAAACGGAAATAGTCTGTTCCTGCATATTGTTCAATCCTCTTATTGAGGAAAACAATCCCGTTTTTAAAGCGGTTAAAATATCTGCCCCGTTTTTAAAGGCGATGTCCTGCATATTTTTTATAGTTTTTTCACCTGCGCCTGTAGGAACGCACTGGATGCTCCTTTCAAAACTCACCGCATCTTTAGGGTTAAGCGCAAATCTTAAAAACGATAAAATGTCTTTTATCTCTTTTCTCTGATAAAATTTTAACCCGCCGTAAATGTTATATCTTATGCTTTCCTTTACGAGCCTGTCTTCGATGACCCTGGATTGCGAATTTGCCCTGTATAATATCGCTATGTCTTTGTTGGAATATCCGTCCTCTCTTATAAGCCTCCTTATTTCTTTAGCTATATAATAGCTTTCCGAATAATCGTTATTCGCCTGATAAACGGTTATCCTGCTGCCGCCGCCTTTTTTGTCCGTTTTTAAGGTCTTGTCCTTTCTGAGTTTATTTCCCTTGACGAGAATAGAAGCGGCGTTAAGAATATTTTTAGTGGAACGGTAATTTCTTTCTAATTTTATAACGGAACAGCCGGGGTAAGTTTTTTCGAAACTTAAGATGTTGTCTATGGTCGCTCCCCTGAAACTGTATATTGACTGGTCGTCGTCTCCTACGACGCAGATATTTTTATGCCTGCCCGCAAGAAGTTTAATAAGCTTGTCCTGTATATAATTGGTATCCTGAAATTCATCCACCATAATATATTTATAAAGGCCGGAATACCTTTCCAGAATCTGCGGATTATTCTGAAAAAGCTTGACCGCGTTAAACAAAAGGTCGTTAAAATCCATCGCGTTGCTTTCTTTGAGCTTTTTTGAATACTCAGAATATATGACTGCGTAATCCTTTTCCCAAGCCCTAACCGTTTCAAAAGACTCCTCGGCATTAATGAAAGAATTTTTATTCTTTTCGATAAAGTATTTTGCCTTTGAAGGAGTAATGATTTTTTCGTTTAGATTGAGCGATTTGATAATTTTAGAAATTATTTTCCCGGAATCGTCTTCGTCGAAGACTACAAACGACCTTTCATAGCCTGCTAAATCGGCATGCCTGCGGAGAAGTTTAAGGCAGAATGAGTGAAAAGTAGAAAACTCCGGAAGTCCGGAACCGCCGTCGTAACCTGAGCCGTATTCAACCCGTCCGCCGTCTTTTTCATATTCCAGCGCTTTTTTAATTCTTTCTTTCATTTCCCGCGCCGCTTTGTTCGTAAACGTTACGCCGAGAATATTATAAGGCTTAGCTTTGCCGGTTTTTATAAGATGCACCGCCCGCAAAGTTATAACTCTGGTCTTGCCCGAACCTGCACCCGCCAGTATTAAAAGAGGTCCGTCGTCATGAAGAACCGCTTTAAGCTGTTCCTCGTTTAAACCTTTAAGATAGGCGGCTGTCTGGAAGGCTGTATTATTATTAAAAGGCATATTGGTCTGTTTAGTTTACTTGGTATCTATACTATTTTACTCTACGGTTACGCTTTTTGCAAGATTGCGGGGCTGGTCTATATCTGTGCCTTTGAGAGCGGCGATATGGTAAGCCAGAAGCTGAAGCGGAACAGCGTAAAGAATAGGGCTCAGGACTTCGGACGTTTCCGGTATTTTTATTAAATCGGACACTCCGTCTATTTCAGGCTCGTAATCGGCAACCGCAATAATTTTACCGCCTCTTGCTTTTATTTCTTCGATGTTGGATATTGTTTTAGGAGCGAGCATATTGTTAGACAAGAGAAACAAAACCGGCATGTTCTCGTCCACGAGAGCTATAGGGCCGTGCTTCATTTCTCCGGCGGGATAACCTTCGGCGTGGATATACGAAATTTCTTTTAATTTCAAAGCCCCTTCAAGCGCTATAGGATACAATATACCTCTTCCAAGATATAAAAAATTGGAGTTTTTATAATATTTTTTTGCCGTTTCTTTAATAGCCTCGTCCATAAAAAGAATCTGCTCGACTTTTTTCGGAAGCTCGACCATATCGTTAAAAATTTTAAGGCCGTCGATGTTCTCGCCGGAAGGAATATACCCTTTAATTTCCCTGATACGCAGAGCAAGAAGCAATCCGCATAAAAGCTGGGTGGTAAACGCCTTCGTGGAGGCTACTCCTATTTCGGGACCCGCATGCGTGTATATTACGCCTTTATCGGACATAGCGGTTATCTGCGAACCCGGAACGTTAGTGATAGAAATTATGCCGGCGCGTGCGGCTTTAGCAAGCTCGAGCGCGCTGTTGGTATCGGCAGTTTCTCCCGACTGCGAAATGCCTATGAATATATCGTTCTTGGAAATAGGAAAGTTTTCGTACCTGAATTCCGAACCGTATTCGACTATAACCGGAATGCCGCAAATCGATTCGGCCATATACTTAACGGCAAGACCGGCATAATAAGAAGAGCCGCAGGCGGTTATGACTATTCTGGACGCGTCTGCCAAGTCTTTTTTAGTCAGTTTTACATCTTCGAGCATAATCTTGAAACCGGAAAACGAATCCTTTATTTTATTTTTAAGCCGGCTCCCGTCTTCTCCCGCGTTTCTCCCGTTCACGGATATTACTCTCGACGAAAATGCGTCCAGAAGGCACGACGGCTGTTCAAATATCTCTTTCTGCATAAAATGGGAAAAACCGGTCTTTACCGCCCTCGACGCATCCCAGTCTATTTTCGTAACGGTTTTGGCGGTTTTCTTGCCTTTAAAATTAGTCAGCTCCAGTATTCCGTCATGAAAATAAGCTATTTCAGAATTTTTTAAATATATAACCTCGTCTGAATATTCTATGAGGGGGGAAACGTCGCTCGCAAAATAAACTTCGCCGCCTTTATGAACCATAACTAACGGAGGTCCGTATTTCACGGCCGCAATGCTTTTTTCTGCCGCATTCAATACCAAAACGGCAAAAGCTCCAGAAAGCTCCATGGCGGAAAGCCTCACGGCTTCATAAAAGGTTTTGCCTTCGTTAATATTGTCCTCGATTAAATGGGCTATGACTTCCGAATCGGTAGGAGTAATAAATTTATGTCCTTTTTTTATCAGCCTGCTTTTTAAAACGGCGTAATTTTCTATTATTCCGTTATGAACTATAGCGATATTTCCAGAGCAGTCCATATGGGGGTGAGCATTATCGTCTGTAGGTTTTCCATGGGTAGCCCACCTGATATGGCCTATGGCGATATCCGATTTTACGGGCTTGATACAGCTGAATTCAGTCGAAAGGTTTACGAGTTTGCCCGACTTTTTGATGCATTTTATCTTCTTTCCGCTCCGGTCGTAGTAAGCTATGCCGGAAGAATCGTATCCTCTGTATTCAAGGCTTTTAAGCCCGTTTAAAACTATATCTACGGAGCTTTTTCCGTTTAAATTTTCGGAAAATCCCCTCGAATATCCACCTGAAAATCCCATAATCCCGCACATTCTCGATTATCTCCCATACTTTAAGTTTATGACGTCATAGAGCCTTTTCTACTCTTATTTTTTCTTTTTTGCGGCTTTCATTTTTTTCAACGCCCACCCTTCTATATTTTTCTGCGGAGTTCTCGATATTGCGAGCGCGCCTCCAGGGACGTCTTTAGTTACGGTGGTCCCTGAGGCTACGTACGAATTTTTTCCGATTTTAACCGGAGCGACGAGTTGGGAATCCGAACCGATAAAACAGCCGTCTTCTATTATAGTTTCATATTTCTTTTTTCCGTCATAGTTGCACGTTATAACTCCGGCTCCTATATTGACGCCGTCGCCGATGCGGGCATCTCCTATATAGCTCAAATGCGACGCTTTTGTATTTTTCCCGATAAAAGTTTTTTTAACCTCGACGAAATTTCCTATCCTGCCGCCTTCGGATATAAAAGTTTCCGGCCTTAGCCTAGCAAATGGACCTATCTGAACGTCGTTCATTATAACAGAGTTCTCGATAACGCTGTAAGGTTTTATTCTCGTATTATCCAGAATAGCCGAATCTTTAATAACGCAGCCGTTTTCGATAACAGCCCCTTTCATTATTAAAGTTTTCCCGGATAAAAAAACGCCCGGATATATAACAGAATTTTCACCTATTTCAACATTATAGCCTATATAAACGTTGTCGTCGGATATGAAATTAACGCCTTTTTCGATGAAATTTCCGATTAATCTTTTTTGCAATATTTTTTGGGCGTTAATTAAATCAGCTTTCGAATTTACTCCGACAAACTCCTCGGCATTACCTGATTTATAGCAGGCGGTTTTTAATCCCGCTTTATAAAAAATATCCACTATATCCGTAAAATAATACTCCTTCTTTCTATTGTTAGGCTTAACGCGGCCGATAAATTTTCTTAAAAGATTTAATTTGATTATATAGACTCCCGAATTAATTTCTTTTATCAAAGCGGTATCCGGCGTAAAATCGCATAACTCTTTTTCTTCGACTATTTTCTCCGCATACCCTTTTTTATCGGTTAGAATTCTGCCGTAAGAATAAGGATTTTCTACTTTCACGGACAAAACTGTTAAATCGTTTCCGTTGTCTAAATGAAACTTTAAGGTTTCTATAAAAGTTTCCGGTTTTATCAAGGGCATATCGCACGGCAATATTATCACGTCCTCTTCTTCGGCACCTTCCGGAAACAAATCTAACGCTTTTTTTGCAGCGTCTGCCGTGCCGAGGTATTTTTCCTGAACCGAAAAGTCTAAAGCCAGTCCTTTTCTTTTGAATCTTTTTTCCTTTAGAACGTAATTTCTGACAAGCTCTCCTTTATGCCCTATTACCGTACCGATTTTATCTAAAAAAACCCTGTATCCGCTTATACCGCGGCGGACGTTAAATGCTTTTCCGGCATCCATTAAGGATTTAATAGTATAAAATATAAGAGGATTTTCCAATAAGCCGGAAAGCGCTTTCGGCTCTTCGGATTTCATTCTCGTTCCCATACCTCCGGCAAGCAGAATCGCTCCGATATTTCTTATTTTTTTATTATATTTCATATGAATTAATATTATATAAAATTATCCCGTAACACTCACTAATTATTTAATCCCCCCCCCCCCCCCCCTAATCC
>JAJZLA010000124.1 GCA_021803845.1 bacterium
TCTAATATTTCCATGCAATTTAAGAAAAAGTCAGCCTTAAAATCACCTCTAGATATTTTGACATTAAACGATTCAGGTTCTAATTTTTCTCCGAATTTTATTAATTTTTTACACATTTCCTTCGAGCCGACCCCCTCCCTTTTCATTTCTGCTCTAATTAATCTTCCGGCTTTATTCATAGTATTTTGCACTTATTTTATTATATTATCATTTATGATAATAAATATATACAAATTTGATAATATTTGCAACAATAAATTATTATATTTAAATCATAAAACAACTAATCCCTTTACCGGAATAGCAACAATTAACCCTGATCCCCAAAAATCTTGAAAAAATATATATTAGGTGTTATAGTAAAATGTATCTGAAATGCTTATTAAGATTATATATGCCCCCTCCATTTTAATTAAATATTTTAATTAGTATTTATAAACATCAATTATAAAAATACATATTATGTTCTTTAAAAAGTTCTTAATATAGGCATGAAATAGCAAGAATATGACAATAGAGGAATTTTATAAGCTACATGAAAGCAAGATAACGCAAGAAAGCGAAAGACTTTTTGTGGATGAATTTTTATATCCGCTTTTAAGTTTCAGTATCGGGAAGATTATTCCTCAATATTCATTTTTAGATCGCACAGGTAGGATGCGCCGTATTGATTTTGCTTATCATGGTCCGCAAGCCAATATTGCCTTAGAAGTTAACGGAGAGAGTTGCTTACTGAGAGCATAGAAAAAGGTAAGAATCCTGGTAATGTTTGGCGTATACCGCGGCTCAATGCCAATTCCAAGGAAAGGGTTGGACATCCTACTCAAAAGCCTCGCATTGTTATTGAAAGACTGGTTAAGGCACTATCTTTCCAGGCTCTATTGTTCTTGATTTTTTCGCTGGAAGCGGAGTAACTACGAGGGTAGCAATAGATGAGAAACGCCATAGTATTGCCGTTGATTCGTCCCCAACCCTTTATCAATATTTAGAACAACAATTAGCAGATATAAATCATGTCGCACATTTTAATGAAGATTATAGCTATGAAATCTTAAATGACATAGCACTTCACCCTGTTTATTTAAAAAAAACACCTAAGGATTTACTCGCATATCTATAAACTTAAATATCATCTATCTTTTCCGGTGTAAGAAATTGCTTCTTGTCATAGAAAATTAAGAAGTAGATGACCAAACAAATAAAGATAATATTCAATATAAATGCTAATATCGTGAATATTAATGTAGTGATGAATAATTTATATGACGCTATTGAAATGGAAACAAATATACCAGCGATAAAGGGTAAACCGTATATATAAAATTTTTCCAACCTTTGTTTTTTCTTCTCTGATTTTTTAAATTTTTCCAATATCCATATAGTATTTGAAATTTCATCTTTCTTTAGTTTATCTGCAAATTTTTCAAACCTATAAATAATATCTATGTCAGTAACACCAATTTTTTTTAAAATATCTTCTTGAATTTCCAAGGTAATATCTTTTTCCATGAACATTTTTTGTAGTTTTTTAATTCTGTCATCTCTCCACCAATATGAAGGACCTCCATCATCATCCATATATTTACTCTGAAGCTCTTGATGTCCATAAATTCGTTCGGGAACTTCTGCAAGTGAAATTAAAATCAACTGGCAAATAGGAATATATGGATAAATTTTAAGTGTCGTTTTGGAATAGTTTACAAGCTGTAAAGGCATATGGCCTTTCCAGCCTGGGTTTATAAAATCGCAATTAATATTAACTCCAAGTCCTAATCGTCCAAAACTACTTCTGCCTTCTATCTTACCTGCAATATTTTCTGGCATTTTAAATTTCTCATAAACTCTTCCTAGAATAAATTCACCTGATTTTATTTCTATATATTCTTCGTCTCTTAATATTATATCTTTCCAGTAATGTCGTGGAGAAAGTTCAAGTAATTGACTCTTTCGTAAGTCAATGGACATGAGCAACTTAGACCTGCGTCTAGGCTTCCAAAATATATTATCGAGACGGAGGTCAACTGAACAGGGCTGTATTTGTTTAGAGTCATCAAAAGGATGATTCTTATTTGAATATTCAAAATTAAGTTCGCCGAGCTTATTGCGGATTTCCTTGTCAATTAAGTACATTATTTAAACCATGCCTTTATATCTTTCATTGCAAAGGAACGATTGGCTTTCTTTCCTAAGTCATATGCATCTATCAGCCAGCTTTCTTCTGGATGCCATTCTGTTGAGCCAAACCAAATTTTTATAGGAATAACATCTCTAATTGTAGTCTCGCCACGATAATTTGTATAAAGAATCTTTACTATTTGTTTTTCATTTTCTTTCATTATTGTATATCATCTTTGTAGATATGTAATGGTTTGATAATTTACGATATAAAATATTTTCCGTTATTTAGGCAAAAATATAAGTCTATTGAGTGTACTTAGATATTTTATGTTATACTATATATAATTTTCTTTTGCAAGCTATTTAAACTCGTTATCAGAATCTTCTTTGCTGTACCAAAAGATATCTTTATTGGTAGTTTATATTATTCAGTAAAAATTGATTAAATACCCTCCCTTTTTTGCAACTATTACATATATGAAATGTTTTAAACAAGTTTTTTAAACTCGGCTTTATTCCCATTTTTGCAAGATAAATCATAGCATTTTGAGTTTCTATGATATTCCATGAATACTTGGTTTTATTCATTATATCACGAATTTCCGAAAACCAGAAAGGAATATACGGCAAATCTTTCGTCAATTTTTTAACGGTTAATCGGTTATCTTTGCAGAATTCTATTATGTTTTCTTTATTTTCAAATATCCGCATTAATCCTGAAAACAACACAAATTGCTGTTTTATATCGAGTTCCATAACAAAAGGTATCCCCGGCGTATTTGAAACCGGCAGTTCGTCGTTTTCCAAGATACCTGATTCAACAGGTAAATTTTTCCTATGTCCGCCTTTTATTAAGTTGGTAAAACGGTTTAATATATAAAAAAAGAAAAAAGAATAGTAATAATTATTTTCGTATTCAAACATTCCTTTTTCAAGAATATCGTAAATTTTTTCTATCGCCTTTAATCCGTAAGAATTTTCGCTTATAAATTCTGGTTCGGCATTTTTAAAAGAAAATCCGCATTTGCGGCAGTGAGGAAAATCGCCGTCGTAAAGCCTTTTATGAATTACAAACGGCTCGCCGCATGAAGGACATTTGTCTATCAAAAAACATTTGTGTTTTATGCAGGCCGTAGAGAAAAACAGTCTCCATGTTTTTCTTAAATAAGGCTGTTTATCTTCTTTTAAACATAAAGGGCATACTCTTTGCGCATGCTGTCTTATATTTCTTTTACGCCTCAATATAGGCATAATAAAAGCGTTCCTGTTATTATAATGTATAGTTTCGGAAAGCCGGCCTTCGTAAGATTTAAGAGTCATGCCGTAAAATATCTCTTTTTTATATCCGGTTTTTTGAGATAAACGGTTAATGAAAGAATCTTGATTATAAAGGTCTAAATCGTTATCCCAAAGATGATAATCGTATTCAGGAAAATATAAGTTTAAAAACGTTGCGGGGTCGGAATGGTGCATATAGGCAGTTCTTATAAGCCACGACGAAAGCAGTTCGTCGTTAAGCGGCAGAGGTCTTATTCTGAACATCGAGTCCGCTATAGACCTTTTGTCTATTGCTCTGACTTTATATGCAAATATTTTATCCGCAGTCTGCATTATACTGCCTCCAAATCGTCTATACTGCGCCTTAAAGACGGCTGAATGTAGCCGGTGCTTTTTACTTCGTCCAAAGTTATTTTTTCTTTGCGGCTTTTAATTGCATAAATTGCGGATAAACTTATTATTTCAATTATCTCGCCCAAGAGTCCTTCGCTCATATCTAAAATATATTCGGCAAGTTTATCGTTTTCCGCAATATTGGATTCTTTTTTCAGGGGAAGTATTTTTTCTATTGATTTAAGCAGAGTCAGATATTCTTTGTTAAAATTCCACCTTTTTAAATACATCGGTTTAAATCTCGAACTTATTTGAAAATCGGTATTGGTAGCGTTAAGCGCCTCTTTGATTCCGACAAGCACGATAGGCATTAAGAGTTTATTATTAAGGTTTTTTAAACCGTTCATAAATTCTTTCTGTTTTGCAACCGAACCGCTTAAAATATTGTGTATTTCATCGACTATAAGGATTTTAGTACCCAGTTTTGAAAAATAATAAGTGATTTCGGCATCTTTTCTTGACAAAGAATCGCTTTTCTTAAAAGGTATCAAAATCTCGTCAAGTATGGAGTCGTAGAACATAGAGATATCGGGTCTCGGAGGAGCCTGAACGATAATAACTGGTACGGCGTCCGTTTCTATCCCGTCCGTCGGCATATGCATCTTTAAAAACTTTTTAACTACGCTGGTTTTTCCGTTATTGCTGTCTCCGACTATGAGAAGGCAGGGCATTCTCGATTTTTTAGGCTCTATTAGCAGTTCTTCAAGCTTATTTAATACCTTTTGAGCCCCCGGATAAACTATAAACCGTTCTCTTTTAATGTAGTCAATTCTTTCCTCGTCGGTTTTTTCGAGATATTCCATAGACTTGGGAATAAGCCTTAAAACGGTATTTCCTGCCGATTTTAAATCATCTTTTTTATTGCCCATTTTTTCGCCTCTTTTTACAAATCGTCGTCATAGTTATCTATTTCAAATACTTCCGTTTCGTCGCTTTGCTCGTCTTTATACTTATCTGAGCCCGTTTTTTTAAGCGGTTTTTGGCTGACGTTTTCCGTTTTTGTATCGTCGCCTGCAGAAAGTTTTTCGGTATTTTTATTATAAGCAGGTTCTAACTTGAGCTGGCTTTCTATTTCAAGTTTCATTTTCTCTTTATGGTGATTGTTCGACGAAAGCTTTCTTCTGGCGGTTTTAGTTTTTTCGAACGATTCAGCTTCAAGCCGATTTAATTTTTTAATCGCCTGAAACAGCCTGGTTTCGTCATAATCTTTTAAGCCCTCTTTTTTAAGGTATCTCTTTGCCTCTCTGATATCCCATATCGAAACGCATGGATTTCCCATATTCCTGTAAGGTATAGGAAAATACATTTTAAGGTCCTGGTCATAAAAATAAATTGTGCTGATATCTCTGGGGTCGAATCTTATAGTAAAAATTTTTCTTTTTCTGCCGTTATTGTCTTTTATGCTTATGTATTTTCTTAATACATCGCTGTAATATTTGATATTCTCGAAAGATATGCCGTCTTTCTGAACGGATCTTTCGGCTATAGGCAAAAGAGATATTCTTATTCTTTCGGCTTCTTCCCTGCCTATAATATCCGGCAGTCCCGTTCCCGCCGTTTTATCGTCGCCCAGTATGCCTGTTTCGTATTTTTTTTCGGGCGTCATATTGAGTTCGGAATGGATAGATTTATGGTAAACATTGACTATAAATTCCGCTATCCACTTTTCGAGTTCTTTTAAGGTAAATACGGCTTTTGCCTCGGAGTCGTATTCGCCTCTTTCTTTTGGATTGGAAAAAGTCGTGCCTGAAAGAGTGTGTATGCGCATATTCATCGTTTTTACGACTCTTTCTATGTGTCCTCCGTAATAAGGAGCTCCTCTGGGTCTGAAATCTATTCCTATATTAAATTCCTGACAGAATCTTTTTAGTCCTTCCCCTCTGAACTCTGCGGCGTTATCGAGATGTATAGTCATAGAAAGAGTCGTAAAAACGATGAATATGCGCATACACACTCT
>JAJZLA010000125.1 GCA_021803845.1 bacterium
GCAAACACGATTAAACCCGTTAATAAAAAAAAGTTTTATAAAATTGCCGAAAACAGGCTGAATAAGCTGATTAAGCCTAAGGGCAGCCTCGGCAGGTTAGAGGACTTTGCAAAAGACGTAGTAGCTATTACGGAAGAAGAAAGACCTTTTTTGGCTTATTATAATAAAGAAAATCAGTGCTTAATTATTAATAAATACGTATGCGTTTTTGCCGGGGACCACGGAGTCGTCGAAGAGGGCGTCAGCTTGTTTAAGCAGGACGTTACTTCTCAAATGGTCCGGAATTTTCTTAGCGGCGGAGCCGCAATTAACGCCATAGCCGCTTCCGTCGGCGCAGGCGTCATAGTAATCGATGTAGGAATAAAAAGCGATGCATCTTTTCAAGGAGATAATTTCATAAGCGGAAAAGTAAAGAACGGCACCTTTAATCTTTACAAAGGTCCGGCAATGACGGAAAACGAAGCCGCAGAGTCGATTTTAAAAGGCATAGAAATCGCCGATATAGTAATTAAGGAAAAAGGCGCCAAAATATGCGCGACCGGCGATATGGGCATAGGCAATACGACGCCGGCCTCCGCGATTACCTGCTTTTATTCAAAAAAATCTCCGGAACTCGTCTGTGGAAAAGGGACGGGTGTGAGCGCCGCTGTAATTAAGAAAAAAGCGGCAATTATTAAAAAGGCCGTCGAATCCAATATAAAAGGCGGCGTAAACGGCGATGCCGTGGATGTCCTCGCCGGCATCGGCGGACTTGAAATAGGCGCCATAGCCGGATTTATAATAGGATGCGCTCTAAACAGGACGCCCGTCGTAGTTGACGGTTTTATTTCTACGGCCGGGGCGTTGATTGCTTTAAATATAAATCCGGCGGTTGCCGATTACATGTTCATGGGTCATCTTTCCGAAGAAAAAGGGCATAAAACCGCGGCGGCTCTTATCGGAAAAACCCCTATATTAAACCTTTCTATGAGGCTCGGCGAAGGAACCGGAGCGGTTATCGCTATGAAGATAATCGAAACGGCGCTTAATATGTATAATAATATGCTTACGTTCGACGAAGCGGGCGTTATAGCTTCAAAACTTAATGTTTAGCTAATCTTGCGCCGCCGCAACGTTATCCGTTTAGAAATAAATAATAAATAATAAATAATAAACTATTACTACTAATTCATTGTCGTTTCTATAAAGAGCAAATGGCTATATTGAGCGAATTTTTAGAGTCCGTAAATTTTTTGACCGTATTTAAATTCAAAAGCAAAAAAAACGCGGCGGTTTCGCAGACGGAGCTTCTAATAAAATCTATTAAATATTTTCCCGCCGCAGGTCTTTTTATAGGCATTATAACAGCCTTAGTTTTTTATGTATTTAATAAATTTTTACCCCTATATCCTTCTGTTTTAATTTCGATATTTTGCCTTTACGCCGTTACCGGCGGTCTTCATTTCGACGGTCTGTCGGATACTTCGGACGGTTTTTTCGCATATATGAAAAGCGGAGATAAAAAAAGATTTTATAAAGCTATGAAGGATGTCAATACCGGTACTGCAGGAAATATTGCCGTTATTTTTTACGTTTTAATTATGTGGTCGCTTATTATATCGGCAAATCAAATGTATAGCTTTTATGCATCCCTGCCGTCTTTTTTAGATTTAAAAAACCTTGCCGGAATTTTTAGCGTTTTTAATTTTCAATTTAATTTTGTTTATTTAGTTTTATTTCTTTTCCCTGTGGCGGGAAGATATACCATAGTCGTTATGTCTTATTTTTCGGAAACTCCGGAAAATTTTAAAGGAATCGGAACTGTTTTCACTGAAGGAACCGATACTAAAACATTTTTATGCGCCTCTATTATCGCTTTTTTAATTATATGCCTTCTTGCAGGCCTTGCAGGTTTTTTTTCCGTTTTGATTACTATTCTCGCCGTTCTTCTGACGGCGCTGTATTTCAGAAAAAAATTCGGCGGCGTAAACGGAGACATGATAGGTTTTACGGTTAAATTATCGGAACTTGTTTTTGTTGCGGCTTTGTTGGGATTTCATAAAGTCCTATATTGATATGTTTAAAAAAAGAAAAAGAAGAAACAATGAAGAAAAAGGTGTCAGAATAAATTTAAAATTTAATTAATTAAAATAAAAAGGAATTTTATGTTTGCGGTTTATTTTGCGTCCGACAGGTCGTCTTCCGGAAAATCCACGGTTACTCTTGCTTTTTCGAGAAAATTAAAGGACGAAGGATATTCATTAAACCTTTATAAAACCGGTCCGGATTTTATAGACCCCGTAATACTGTCGAAAGCTTTAAATTCCGAAATTCAGGTTAAAAATTTAGACCCCTTTTTAATTCCAGACAGATTTTTAACGGAATGGTTCTTTAAAGAAACATCTCCTGAATTTGGTTCGACGGTTAACGCAGGCGTAAATTTTAACGGCCTAAATTTCTACGGTGGAGAAAACAAAAAAGCGTTTATCGCCGAAAGCGCAATGGGACTTTACGACGGAAACTCTTTTAAGGTAGCAAAAAAGTTTAAATTTCCCGTCGTATTAATTATGGACTGCAAAAAAATTTCTTCTACTATGGCTTCATTAATTTACGGCCTGAAAAATTACAAAAAAGGCATAAACGTTTGCGGTGTTATTTTAAATAATATTTCTTCCGAAAGGCATTATGAAATAATCCGGAATGAAATCAAAGAAAATATCGCCGGAGTAAAGGTTTTCGGCTATATTAAAAATGACGAAAATATTTTTTCGATTAAAGAACGCCATCTCGGACTTATAGTTCCGGAAGGCGGATATAAAACGGCAGACAGCGTTAAAGACGCCGGCGGATTTTGCGGTGAATACGAAAAAGAAAACGAAATAAACGGGTTTGAAAAAACCGTTATGAAAATAAAAGAAACGGTATTTAAAAACGTAGATTTTAAACTTATGGTAAATATACTGGAAAAAAATTCTAAAAATTTTATCGGGTTATTTAAAAAGCAGGCAGACAGAAACTATGCGCGCAATAATAAAATCAATAAAAACGTTTCAAAAATAAAAATAGCCGTTGCTTTCGACGAGGCATTCTTTTTTTATTATAATTTTAATTTTGAAATATTAAAAAGTTTCGGAGCGGAAATCGTTTTTTTCAGCCCGTTAAAGGACAGGTTTCTGCCTTCGGGTATAAAAGCGGTTTACATAGGCGGCGGATATCCCGAAATTTATTCCGCCGCTTTGGAAGGCAATCATTCCATAAAAAAAGAAATTTATGAATTCCATAAAAATAATGGTATAATATATGGCGAGTGCGGCGGACTTATGTATCTGTGCGAAAAAATTTCCTATAAAGGAGAAAGTTACGACGCATGCGGAATTTTCCCTTTTGAAGCCTCTATGGACAAGGGGGGCTTGTCACTGGGTTATAGGACTGTCAGGTTAAAAGAAAATACGTTTCTTGGAGAGGCGGGTTTAACTATAAACGGGCATGAATTTCATTATTCAAAACTTTTGCCCTCTGCACCTGCTTCAAAAGGCGCGTCGGTTGTTCATACACAGGCGGCGGGTTCGGCTGATTTAAAGACGGCGTTTCCGGAAACGGCGGTAAAAACCGTTACGGAATACGAAAGTTTAAGCGCTCCGGGTATATGGAAACGGGAAGGATATAACGTTTTAAATACTATAGGCAGTTACGTGCATCTGTCTTTTTATTCAAACAGACTTGCGGCGGAAAATATCGTAAAATCGGCTAAAAATTTATAATAATAAAAAAACAAAAATAAAAAGGAAAATAAAAAAATGACCGAAAAAGAATATGCGTTAAAAAACGGCGGTACGAATGTTTATTCTGAAGGAATGACATTTGTCGCATCTAAGGAAAATATAGAACCCGAAAATCTTCAAAAAAATATTATTAACGGCAAAGCGGTTATTTTACATAACAAAGATAAGAATAAATTCGTCGGAATAGGAAAAGGCTTAACGACTAAAATAAACGCAAGCATAGGAACTTCCACCAATCATATAAATATAGAAGAAGAGGTTGCAAAAGCCGTCATAGCCGAAGAATCCGGAGCCGATACTTTAATGGAGCTCAGCGTGGGCGGCGATTTAGACTTTATAAGAAGAAAAGTCATTGCGAATACGTCCCTTCCCGTAGGAACCGTTCCGCTTTATCAGGCTTTCAGGGAGGCGATAGATACTTATAAAAATCCGATAAAAATGCCCGAAGAATTAGTTTTCGACGTAATAGAAAAGCAGTGCGCCGACGGTATCTCGTTTATGGCTATCCACTCCGGTTTAAACATGATGTCATTAGAAAGATTAAAAAAACAGTCTTACAGATATGCCGGTCTCGTTTCAAAAGGCGGAGCCTACATGATTGCGTGGATGATTGAAAACAACAAAGAAAATCCTTTATACGAAAGATTTGAAGACGTACTTAAAATTTTAAAAAAATACGATACCGTTCTCAGCCTCGGTAACGGTTTGAGGGCGGGAGCGACTGCTGATTCATTCGACAGGGCGTACATGCAGGAACTTCTTATAAACTGCGAACTTTGCGATATCGCTAGAGATTACGGAGTTCAGGTTATAGTCGAAGGTCCGGGACATATTCCCATAGATGAAATAGAAGCAAACGTTAAAATTCAGAAGAAAATGTCGGGAGACGCTCCTTTTTATGTCCTCGGTCCTTTAGTAACGGATGTAGCCGCCGGCTACGACCATATATCTTCGGCAATAGGCGGAGCTCTTTCATCTTCTTTCGGCGCCGATTTTCTTTGTTACGTTACTCCTGCCGAACATCTGGGACTGCCTTCCGAAGAGGACGTGGCTATAGGCGTAAAATCGGCAAAGATTGCGGCTCATATAGGAGATATGATAAAATTAAAAAAGACGGACGACGACTTGAATATATCCAAAGCCAGAAGAGATATAGACTGGGAAGGGCAGTTCAGGCATTCCATAGACCCTGAATATTCAAGGAGTATTTTTGAATCTAAAAATAATAAGGACGAAATAGCGGGCTGCAGTATGTGCGGAGAGTTCTGCGCTCCTTTAAGGGTAAAAAAATATTTTAGATATGAAATCAAACAAGGGAAAAAAGCATAACATTAAATACGCCCCGTTTATTATATTTTCGACCGTATTTATTTTAATAGTCGTTTTTAGCTTAAAGGGCGTTATAAGAGTTTACAGGCTCAGGTCGGAACAGCTTGCCGTACGGAAAAATATTGCCGAAATTAAGAAAAAAAACGAAAAAATAGAAAACCGGATACGCGAACTCACCCATAACAAGCAGTATATCGCCTATATAGCCCGCGAAAAACTAAATATGATAAAACCCGGAGAAATAGTTTTTAAATTTATAGGCAAAAAGCATAAAAAATAGCCTGACTCTATAAAATTTCAAAATATTCGGGATAAAACCCGTCCTGCATTTTTATATTTATCTTTTTCTTTATTTTAGATTCAAGAGCATTAAGTATTTTTTCGTTTTCGTACAGCTTGCTCATAACGCTCGGGTTAACCGTTACGGTTATTTTTCTTGCCTTAGTTTTTTTGGCAAACGCCGAAACCGCTCTCAATACTTCAAAACATATCGTTTGAGCGGATTTTATCATGCCGGAGCCTTCGCACATAGGGCAGTGTTCCAGAAACGTAGAGACGAGGCTGTTGCCCGTTCTTTTCCTCGTCATTTCTACGAGACCGAGTTCGGTTATTTTATTTATGGTAGTTTTAACCCTGTCTTTCTTAA
>JAJZLA010000126.1 GCA_021803845.1 bacterium
GCAGGATACTTTATTTCTGGCACAGGGTCGGCAACGGCATCCTGACCCTGCTTTCCAATATATTTACCAACTTAAACCTGTCGGATATGGAAACCTGCTATAAAGTTTTTAAAAGCGATATAATAAAAAACATAAAAATAGAAGAAAACCGCTTCGGCTTCGAACCTGAAATAACCGCTAAAATTGCTAAAATAAAAGGCGTACGCATTTACGAAGTCGGTATATCCTATTACGGCAGAACGTACGACGAAGGCAAAAAAATCGGCTTAAAGGACGGCTTCAGGGCGCTATACTGCATAATAAAATATAACGTTTTCGGGAAATAATTTACCGTAATAATTAGAATAAATTTTGTCCTCTCTTTATATGTCAAAATCGACAAAAATAAATCGGCTGGTTATTAATGCTACGATTTTCATAGTATATATTTTAATTTCTCTGGCATACTTTGGTTTTCCGACGCTAAATTCTCCTCAAACTCGTTATGTAGGAATGAACGCAGACCCTACTCTTTTTATATGGTTTATAGAATGGTGGCCGTTTGCGATTATTCATCATCTTAATCCGTTTGTAACGACTTATATGTGGGCTCCGGAAGGCGTTAAAAATTTACTGTGGCTTAATGCCATACCGGGTCTTAGTATAATATTTTCTCCATTAACCGTTTTAATCGGGCCTGTTTTTACTTATAACATAATTGCCTTATTAAGCCCTGCTTTATCCGCTTTTTTCGCATACATATTAATAAAATATATAACTAAAAATACCGCTGCATCGGCAATTTCTGCTTATATATACGGATTTTCAAGTTACATAATGTGGAATGCGGATTTAAATGTTCTTTTTATATGTTTAATTCCTTTACTGATTTATCTTTTTCTGCTTAAATATGACGATAAAATTAATAACGTGCTTTATATTATTATATCCGCCGCAATTTTAGCCCTTGAATTTTTAATATCGCCGGAAATTTACTTAATAATATTATTCATTGCTATTATAAGTATATTAATTTATATCGTTTATCTTAAAAAAATTGAATACTTATCAAAATTTATAATAAATTCTTCTTATTTTATTTTAAGTTACGTTTTATCTATCGCGTTGATTAGTCCTTTTTTGTTTATAATGTTGGAGTCGGTATCAAAATCTCCAAAATATCCAATGAATCCGATAAGTTGTAGTACTTACGCAATAAATTTTATTTTACCGGCGCCGGTAATTCTTTTCGGCGGCAAACTTTTTTATGAAATTTTTCATTTTCATATAAGAGAAACCGCATCCTATATTGGTTTACCTATTTTTATCATGCTTATATTGTTTGCGTACGAACAATGGAAGAAAAAATCAAAGTTTTTTACCGGAAAATATCTGCTGACCTTACTGTCCGTGATATTAATTTTTTCGCTTGGACCTTTTCTGCATTTAAACGGAAACAATACAAATATACCTCTTCCATGGTATATTTTTTATAAAATGCCATTAATAGGCAAGGCGATTCCGATAAGATTTATGTTATTTGCATTTCTAATTTTAAGTATTATAGCCGGACTGTGGATTTCTTCTCCTAATAGCAGTTCCACTATAAATAAGACGACAAAATATACTATTTTATTTTTAGCGATAATTTCTTTTATTCCAACCCAGTATTATTTTGATTCTAACTCTCATATGCCGCGTTTTTTTTATAAAAAAGAATATAAACGCTATATAAAGGAAAATTCAAATGTTCTAATTATTCCTTTTTCTAACTCCGGTTATAGCCTTGTATATCAAGCTTACACTAAAAACTATTTAAAACTTGCAGGGGGCTATAACGATATTACCTTTATTCCTTCTTCATATTCCAATAGTTTAATTTTTAAACATTTGACATATAATAAAAAATTCCGCAAAATAAATTTAAAGAAAAATTTAAAAACCGCAAATTTATTTAAAAAATTTTTACTTTACCATAAAATAAACTATATACTAGTCGTTAGAGGCCGAGACGCATACATTCCGGGATACGGTTCATATCATCCTTTTAAAAGATTTAAAAATATCCTTAATACTCTAAATATCAAACCCGTTAAAAAAGGCGGCATATTATTATATAAAATAATAAAGTAAGCATGAACAGTAAAAAAATAAACGATTTGTTTTTGAAGTTTATTAAATTGCTTCCTATTGGAATTATATTGCGCATTTTAAACTTTAAGAAAAATAAAAAACGGCCGTTACCGCCGCAATACCTCCCTTCGCAAATTCAAAAGATTTTATTGATTAAATTGGAAGGCATGGGCGATTCGGTTTACCTGCTCGAAATAATACAAAGGCTTTTAGAAAACTATTCTTCGCTTAAAATAGACGTTTTAACGACCGGAGGTAATCCTGTATTTCCGCTTTTTAAAGACTCGTTCAATAAATCATATAAATCAAGATACGGTGTAAAAGTTCTTAAGCCTTTAAGTCCCGCAAGCTACTATAAAACCGTAAAGGACATTAAAAAAGAAAATTACGATATCATACTGGACTTTACGGGAATGCCGGTAAATATCCCCTTAATGCTTTTATTTGTCCAATCTTATAAAGCCGGATTCGATATGTTGGATTTAAGAAAAAAAAGCTACGATTATGTCACGGGTATAGATAACAATATTCATATATTCGACAACTATTTAAAACTCGTCAAGCCTTTTTTTTCTGTTTCTGAAGAAAAAAAATTCACTATAAATTTCAATATCGGCATAACTGAAATTACGCCTTTAGCCGACGCAAAAACGGATAACGGCAATTTCATCAACCTCGTTCTGTCGAGCAGCGGCGGCGGCAATATGGACAGAAGACTTCCGTTTGAAAACTCTGCCGTTTTAATTAATCTGTTAATAAAAAATTTCCCCGGATATAAAATAAACCTGCTCGGAGGCCCGACGGACTATCCTTATCTTGAAAGTTTATGCGGCGGATTAGATGTTAAAGATAAAATAATAGTTTCGGTAAAAAAAACTAAGAACATACCCGAAGCGGCTGAACTGCTTAAAAATTCGTATTTTAACATATCTATAGATTCCGGCCTTATGCATATATCGTCTTTAGTCAATCCAAATACTTACTGTCTTTTTGGATATTCAAGCCCTTTAAATTCTTTGCCGTTTAACAATATAGGTTATTTTGCGGCAGATATAGACTGCGCTCCATGCTCGTTTTATAAAATAAGCGGATGTAAAACCTTGAAATGTATGAAAAAAATAGACCCTAAGAAGATAATAGGCGATTTACTTACTTGGTCTTCGCTTCGAACCAAACAATCGCTCAATAGCTAAGTTCATTAAATTAAAAATTAAATTAAATATAATATGATAATATGGAATTAGAAAAAATAAAATCTATAAGAAAGTCTGAAATTGAAAAGCTTGCCGCCTCGCCTCTTAAAAGAAAGCTGAAGAAAATCGTTTATCTTTTAAAATACGGCATGCCGTTAGGCAAATTTATTAAATATGCTTTTTCCTACTTATTCATAATACCTATCGCAAAAATAAAAACCAATTTAAAAAGCAAACCGATTAAAAAGAAATACTTTGAAAACGGAACGAACGATACATGTTATATAGCCGTCAACATCGGCAACGCCGGCATAGGCGACGCTATCGTGGCGATAAGATTTTTAAGGGATTTTACCAGCTTCGTAACTAAAGGCACGAACGGACATTTAGTCTTCGACGTTTTCTACAGGTCGCCCGACTCCATAAAGTTTATTACGGCGGCTCTGCCTAACGTCAGAAGTGTTTTAAACCTGCCCGATTATACGCTTATGCGCAAATTTTACGATATAGACTTAAAATTAAATACTTTTTTCATTAAAGAAGAAATTAATGATAATGAATTAAGCCGCAAAAAAATATCGGAAAAATTTCCGTCTATTTTAAAAATTACCGAAAACATTAAAACCAACCGGTCATCTCTCGAAAAATATATTAAAACCCGTCCTTTCAGCGAAGGCATATTATCTGACGCCGTAACTGCTATGGGACTTTCACGCGCGGTTTACCTTAATAATACTGCCGGAATAGCAACCCCTGCCGACACGCTTAAAATAAATATCGATATATATTCGCTACCGACGATAACGGCAAAATTTAATTTGCAAGGCGTCAAATTTATCACCGTCCACGACGGATGGGACGAAAACACTAAAACAAAAACCGGCTCGTCGACGAAATCTTATCCGCCCCAAAAATGGCAGGAACTTGTAAATATGCTTAAGCATGAATGCCCCGACTATACGGTCGTTCAGCTCGGCGGCCTCGGCAACGGCTCCGACATTACAGGCATCGACTTAAACTTAAGGGGGAAAACGACCCTGAAGGAAGCCGCCTCTCTTCTTGCGGTATCTTCCCTGCATATCGACACAGACTCAGGACTCGTGCATATCGCCGTTTCACTTGGAACTCCATGCGCCGTTCTTTACGGTCCAACTAATGCCGACTACTGTTCTTATTCACGGTTTCCAAACTATATAACCGTCACCCAAAGCTTGTGCGGAAACTGCTGGTGGAGCACCGACGACTGGATGGAAAACTGTCCAAGAGGGCTTAACGCTCCAGAATGCATGAATTCAATTGAACCTATAGATATAATAAAGAGTATAAACGAAATGCAAATATTAGACAAATGATGTTAAGACAAAAAATAAATAAAATAAAAAGGCGCTCATATAAATTATACAACAAGCTGTTTATATACCTGCCGGTCGATATACTGATTTATTTTCGCAATCTTTTACGCGGCGTACGCGGCGTTTTTCGTTCAGAACGTTCCACTCCTGCTGAAAAGCAAGAAAAGCGTGTCATAATATTCCGGCACGACGGCATAGGCGATTACGTACTGTTCAGAAACTTTCTCGAAGTATTAAAAAAAAGCCCCCGATTTGCCGGCTATAAAATAACGCTCCTCGGCAATGCCGCATGGAAAGACCTTGCGGAATTTTTGGATAAAGACTATATAGACAAATTTATCTGGCTCGACAAAAAAAGTTTTACGGTAGATTTCTTTTACAGATACAAAAAATTCAAGGAAATAACCGCCGTTAAATACGACATCCTTATTCATCCTTTCAGCAGGGAATTTTTTAACGCCGATAACGATTTAGCTTTTCTTATAAAAGCCGACAAGAAAATCGGAAGTATCAGGCTCCCCCGCTTTACAAAACCGTATAAAAATAAAATCCTCAAAAAAATTTATAACGAATTAATCCCAGACGTCGAAAACGTCCGGTTTGAATTTTATAAAAATAAAAATTTCTTTGAAAAACTGCTTTCTGAAACCGCAGCCGAAAAAATAAGCGCCGAAATAAGTTTAAACAGACCTTTTATAAATCTGCCGGCGCGTCAGGCGGCGACTACTGTCTCTGCCGCTCCTGCCCCTGTCTCCGCCGCCGACTCAGCTCCAACCCCTGCTCTTTCCGGCATTGCCGATTTAAAATCAAAACTTGGAATTTCCTCTCCTTACGCCGCGTTTTTTATCGGCGCAAGCGTTAAGCACAGAAAATGGCCGCCCGAATACTTTGCCGAAACCGCCCGCTATCTGCATATTAAATACGGCTTTCACATAGTCTTGTGCGGCGGAAAAAGCGAATTAAACGACGCCGCCGAATTTAAAAAACATTTTCCGTCCGACCTTGCAGACAACGCCTCGTTTACCGACGCC